>DFHZ01000136.1 GCA_002371985.1 Ruminococcaceae bacterium UBA3710
TATGTAAAGGATCCGCCGTCCGAAATGTAAATTAAGTTGTTTGAACGATAAGTTCTGCCGCATGTAAGGGTAAAACCATCCCTTGCGATCGTTTTGGTGCCGGATGTTGCCGCATTATACAAATCGCTCGAATCCGAGCTCCAGACATTTCTTGTAGTGTATATCGACTGCATACTCGCTTTGAAAGTTACGGTATCGGCATATTCGCCGGCAGGTATTCTGTCATAGTCTCCAATGACCACGCCCAGGGGCTTGGTCGTGCCTGCCGTAAGTTCGTCTTCATAGAATACCCACTTGGTCTTTTTCTCGCCATCCTCGGCAGTGGTGAGGTAATATGGAATGGTGTAGTTGCCGTTCTTAATCTTCCAACCATTCTTCGAGGTTGCCGTAACGACCACTTTTTTGTCCGCAAGAATCATGCCACTGGCGGAGATGCCGTCCGTTGCCGTATAGCCGGAGCCCTTAGCATCGAGCTTTGCGGGAATGGTGATGAAATAAGTTGGTGGGATAATGGTGAACTCAACCGATGCAACTGCACCACCTAAGGTGATACTTGCAACATAGTCGCCGGCATCCTTAACCTGCGAGGCATTAACGGCAGTGCCGTTCTTAGTATAGGTTATGACAGGTGTTCCCACCTGGGGGATTGAGCCTGATATTGTTGCCGCCTTAGTACCACCGTCCGCCATAAGTATGCCGGTCGGTGCAACGAGTGTAATCGAAGCGGTGCAATTCTTGAGCAAGCAATCCTCTGCATCGCAGACTGCGTTTAATGTCGCACCGTCCGCATTGTAACTATAGTGGTGTGCGTGACCCTCAACTTGGACATACTGCAAGGTTGAAGTATCTCCGCTGATGTCCGTCCAGCTGCCTCCGGTGGTGCTTTCTTTACGGAAAGCACCGGTAATTGCACCCAAGCAGGCTTCGCGGGGACCATAACCGTTGCCGCCGTTGCCGCCTATTACCATAGCTGATCCGGATGTGGCAGTGAGTGTACCGACGATGCCGTAGTTACCAAGACCACCGCTGCCATTGTCGCCGGTGCCGCTGCCGCCGCTACCGCCTATCGCATGTAAGTACCCACCACCTTTAATAGTAACATTTCCGCCTATGCCGGCTCCACCGCTACCGCCTTTTTTACTGCCTACGCCGTATGCACCGTCGCCGCCGCTACCGCCTTCTACGTAGAGCGAGCCGCCGTTAAGGGTGACATCTCCGCTTACGCCTCGACCACCGCCTGTGCCTACACCTGATGACTGGGGTTCACCGCCATAACCGCCGTATACGCTTACAGAAGCGTCGCCGATGATCTCAAGGTTACCCAGAATACCGGTGCCGCCATCTGCGGGACTTACTTCTAATCTGCCGCCGTCAACGATGACATTTCCCTTTATGCCGTTGCCCATAGTGTTGGAACTGGCTCTCTTACCATATACATACAATTTACCGGTGCCCGTAATGGTCAGCGTACCGGACTTAACATAGATACCGGCGTTCGCATCAACATCACAGCCATTAAGAGTCAGCGTTATACTCTTTGTGATTATAATTTCGTTGCTAAACGTATTACTGCTGCTAAAGGTTTGGTTTGAACTCCATGTTGTAGCTGCTTGTACCGGCAAGGTCACACCAGACATCAATGACAGCACAATCACAAGACAGAGAACCAAACTGAGAACTCTGTTTCCTACTTTTTGCTTCATAAATTTTCCTCCAGAGATAGTTTGTTTAGATAAATTTCAACGGTTGAATAACGCGTTGAATAACGCAATTTATCTATTTTCTCTTTTATAATACTATACTTTATATAGTAAACCAATAGGGGTTTCCAGAATGGAACATTTTCAGAGTGTCTTGTTTTATGCTTAAAATTCGTGTATAATGTTGATAAAATAAAAATGACGCGGAGTATGAAAATGAACCAGTTGTTTTCGGAAACCCTCAAAAAGTTGCGAATAGACAAAGGTTTTTCGCAACAAGCACTTGCAAATAAGATGTTTGTTACCCGTCCAACCGTTGCAAGATGGGAGAACGGTAGCCGACTACCAGATGCTGTTATGATATCAAGGCTTGCCGATGTATTGGGTGTGGATGTCAATTTTTTACTATCTACCGTCGCAGAGAGCGACAAGTGTCCAAATGTCATTATGGTGGACGACAGAAAGTTAATCCTGACGGGCGGATTGCCGTTACTTGCGGAAGTAATGCCTAATGCGACGGTCACCGGATTTACCGACGCCGAAGAAGCCATAAAATATGCTAAATCCAACCGTGTGGCACTTGCTTTTTTGGATATCGAACTACGAAGCACGAGTGGGCTGGATCTTTGCCGGGATTTGCTTAAAATCAATCCTCGCACCAATGTCGTATATCTGACTGCATACACAGACTATTCCCTTGATGCCTGGGACACGGGTGCAAGCGGTTTTATGCTTAAACCCATCACGGCGGAAGGGGTCAGAAAGCAACTTGAAAAATTGAGATATCCGTTCTGGACAGGGGGCAACAACGCATGAATTGGATATCAATACTATATTTCACCCTAAGCGGTGCGATCCTTGTGACGATGGCATTCGGTGTGGCACTTGCTAATTTGGTCCCCTCGCTCGACAAATGGAACAAGCGATATTTCATAACTTTGTTTTATCTGCTGTTTTTGTGTGCTGTTACTTGCTTTTTGGCACTGATCTTCTACAGCGATCCTACAAAGGCGACGGTGGAAAGGGTCATTTATTTCTTTGAATCGCTTTTTGTGTCGGTGCCGTTTTTTATGCCGACTATCTTCATATTGCATTGCTCACACGAAAAATTAAAAAGCAACTCGCTCTTTACGGCGGTGATGGTGCTTTCCGGCATGTACTTTATTATGCTTGTCATAGCACAGTTTACAGATGTTTTCTATTATGTTATGCCGGACAATCGATTTTTCTATGGCCCGCTGTATCCGCTGTCGTTGATGCCGATTTCCTTGATCCTGATCCTCAACATATCGGGCACAATCAGGCGGCGAAAAACACTTTCAAAAAAACATTTCTACGGTCTTTTGATCTACTTGGTGCCAATGAGTATAATTATAATAATCCATATGTTTGTCCAGGTAGAGATTTTCTTAGTCTTCGGTATGGCACTCTTTGCACTAATTATGTACAGCCTGATCATTTCGCATAACATTGAAGAATATATGCACCAACAACGGAAGATCGCCGAGCAACGAGCCAACATTATGGTTTTGCAGATGCGTCCGCATTTTATCTACAACTCCCTAATGGGTATTTATTACCTTTGTGATCAGGATGCAGATAAGGCCAAACAAGTTACGCTTGACTTCACCACCTATCTCCGCAAAAATTTTGCCGCCATAGCAAGTGAGAACACCATTCCATTTTCTGAAGAACTGGAACATACCCGTGCCTATCTTGCTATCGAACAAGCACAGTTTGAAGACAGTCTGTTTGTCAGTTTTGATACGCCGCACATTTCGTTCCGTGTTCCGCCACTGACCTTGCAGCCCATTGTGGAAAATGCCGTCGTACACGGAATGAGAACTAGCAACGCACCCATTCACATTTCCATTGTTACGAGAAAAACGGATATGGCAAGCGAGATCATCGTAGAGGACGACGGTTCAGGTTTTCAAACTACCGACAATAACGAGCCTCATATTGCCTTAAACAATATCCGCAACAGGCTCGATATGATGTGCAACGGCACCCTATCCATCTCGCCTCGCAAAGAAGGCGGTATGTCGGTTAAAATAACCATCCCGCTTGCAAACTCGTAAGGATAAGTGCAATAAATTGAGAATAGTTTATACAAAAAAATCCGCCCTAAAAAAGGCGGATTTTTGGTGCGAGTATTCTTAACCAATCTAAAATTATATTTAAAGCCCGGCTTGCACACATATTTACACAGGCGTTTGGTTATCCGCAATAAGTTTATAATAACCCCTACCACATAAATATTCCATAATTGCCGGAGTAGACAATTCCGATTCAGGCATAAAAATCTCAATATCATCTGCATTTTCAACATTATCAAAATCAAAGGGTTCACGATGTATCAGTAATAAATCATCAAAATAGGATAAATACTTTACTTTGTCTGCGATTGCATTTTTATTGCCTAAAAACCGGAACAATCTCGGCAAACATCCCGATAGAATTATCGCAGTATTTTTCTCTTCGGCGATATGCTTTAATACGGCTATTGTCCGCCGGTAACTCGGGCTTTTAATTTGCTCTATTCCGTCGATTATTACAACTCCGTCGCTTATTTCATTTGAAATTATCGAAGACAATTCATCAATACAGATTTCTCCGTGTTGAGCAAACATCAGCTTTGTATCTGTGGCAAAGCACAAATTGCTTAACTGATTGCGTATCTTTCTTTTAATGTAATCGCCACCCTGACACAGGCAAAAATAATAACAGTTTATGTTGTTAATCAAGCAGGCATTCATTGCAATCTGGCAGAGCAATGTTGTTTTTCCCATTGCCGGGCGTGATGCTACGGCAGATACTTTACCGCCTTTTAGAAGCCGTGAAATCAAACCGGAAATATCAATTTCAAATAAAGGAATATCTGTAGTATCACATTCCTTTTCAGACTGAATAAGATTCTCAAAATCCATCTAGACTACTCCCCAAAATATATTTCTTCTAAGTCGTCTAATCTCAGCAAAACAGGATTATTTCCGTACGGCACACCTACATCAATGTCTATCCAGGTGTCTGTTTTGAGTATTTTGCCTCTATATTCTTCTCCGTAGGTGAATGTAGGTGTATGACCGAACACCGTTACAACATCATCAAAGTATCTATCTGTCAGTTCCGGCCACGCCCAGATAAACTCATCTGCGGTGTAGTCGGAAAGTTTTTTATCGGGTGAAAAATTATCAAGACCTGAATGTACAAGCAGAAAATCTTTGCCACCTGCCGAGACCGTTTCATAAAACGGTGCTTCTCTTAAATACTCTAATATGTCGTCAACCGCTTCGGGCGTTTTATTCTTTAGCATTCGTAAAAAGGTAAGAGTAACATCACCGCCGTTTAGCATATAGTTTGAAAGCAACTGCATTTTTCGGGTGTCAAACCTATTTATGCTTTCATCCGTTATCTCTTCAAATATAAAGTCGCAGGAAAGCAACATCGCCTCGTGATTGCCGAGAATCAACTGTGCGTTGGGTTGGTTTAGAAGCCACTGTAAAATCTCCACTCCACCGTCGTTCTGGCGGTCAATTACATCACCGAGAATAAACAGCCAGTCATTATCGGTAAAACCTGCTTTTTTAAGAAGTGCTTTAAGTTTTTCAAGTTTAAGCCCGTGCAAATCGGAAGTTAAATATATCATTTTATCACCCGTATAATATATACCATAAATTTATGTTCTCGGTGTGAACAAATCTGTATTTTTCAAAAAAGATTTGTAACCAAACTAATCTTACTATAACGCTAACCGATTGAAAAAGCGATCCACACTTTTAAGGCATCCGGCTCATTTATTTCAAAGAGTCCGCCTTTTTCTTTGTCATACCTAAAAAACTGCCTTTCGGTACTGACACCTAAAAGTCCTCGTAATATTTTTCCATCACGGCGTAGTCATAAAGGGAATCGTCGTTCATATCAGTTGAATTGGTATGCAACACATCCAACGCTATCCGCTTATGCGGTGTATACTTGCTAATCCGTATGATTTTTTATGTAATCTCTTATTTCATCAGCCGTAACGCCGTTTCTGTTTTCTTTATTATTAAGATCAAAAATCCACATCCACATTTTACGCCCTTTTTTCGGGTCGTTTTCTAAAAACGACTGTATCTCCGTAAGGATAGTGTCGTCACCGGTTAAGGGCTCTTGTGTTTTAGTGATACGGTAAAGCGGAGAAATCTCCGTAAGATAAAACTCACGGTACATTGAACCGTGCTTGACCGCACCGGTAAAATAGACTTTTTTATACGGATCAAAGGCAAGACCCTGCAAAGAACAGCAATCATCATTGGTGGCATTCTCCAAAATCAAAATGTTTCGCTTCGGTTTGTAAGGAGTACAGTCAACAGTAAGGATATCACCTGTCTTAAAGGGCGTAATCAAGTTCAAATCGCACTCGGGCATAAACCCGTTTAACGGGTATTCTTCTATATCCTCATAGGTAAAATACATCACCTTGCCGTCAACATATTCATAGCGGATGATTTCCGCATAATCACCGTCTTTGCCCGGCGACCATTTGCGTATTTCATAATAAAAGAGAGCGTCTTTGTCTTTCCAGTTAAGTTCATAAGACTGCATATCCTCTCCTATAAAGTTCAAAGCGTTACTAAAAGAAGAACTAACATGAAAATGGCACCTGTCCCAACCTTTGGGAGAATCGCTGTCAAAAAACACCATCTGCACGGTGAATACACCGCCGGGATCGGCCGTCATCAGTGATATGGCTTTTGTAACATATTCATAGTTAAAGCGGTAAGAATTTTGTGCTAAAAATTCTCTGATACTGTCGGTATCCGCTTTGTCGGGCGGCATATTTTTAATTTCTTCGGATATTTCCTTTTCGATATTCTCACTTTTCGACAGTTCCGCCAATATCTCCGCTTTGCGGCGAATATCGATCGGCGCCTTACAGACCATTTGAATAATATGATGTCTATGGAGTTCTGCCGAGTGGTCTATCAGGTATTCCGCCATTTCCGGCGACTCGAATAATTCATTTATTATTTCAGATAATTTCATTTATAATAACAGTCCTTTTTCCTAATCTTTTTAAGTCTTTAATATTGGCATGCGTGCCTTTGCTTTCCCCGTTCCAAATCATAATTCCGAAATCGCAGTTTCCAGCCATGGCAATATCCTTTTTGCGGTGTGAGGCAAATCCCGTTTTTTCGGTTTTTATAATTACCTCTTTCCAACAGCCCTCATTATGACGGGCTAAGTGGCAGGCGGTATAAACAGTTACATTTTTATACTCCTGCGACCGTAAAAACTGCTGCACCGCAAGATCCGCTCCGTAACAGTCGCCGATTAAAATATGGTGATTATTGCGGATGAGGGCATTTAGCATTTTTTCAGTTCTCTTGTTTAGTTTTCCGATACTTTTAGAACCGCCGATAAAAACCTTCATAATCTCAATCCCATAAATCAAAAAACCATTCAGAGAATGTTTCAAAGCACTTGTCTTTAAGGGCTGTTCGCTCTTTCATATCCCCGAGCACACGGTCAATTCTTTCAATTGCCTCAAAATCGTCCGCTAACTTTTTTAGAGCCTCGTTCCATTTTTGTTCTCCGATTTCGTAAATTTTGTCGCTATCCATATTTTCGTTTATGTCCGGCACAAAATGATTAGTAAGACCAACAGGGCAACCGCCTGTCCGTGTTTCGGCAAACTGCCGCAGCATCGGCACGATTACGCCCAAAAACCAACTGTCAATCTCCCACAAATCAGCGTCACAATAGCCACGCTTTATCCTTTGAATACAGTATTTCAGGTTTTTAAGCGGGTGTTTTGAATAAAAAGCACTTCTCATTTCTTTTTCCTCCCGACAAAAATGATACCATAACCCATGCACCTAAAACGGAACATTGGTTATGGTATCATTCAAAATAAAGAAAAAATTGTCTTTTTAAGGCGGATATGGTAGAATATTCAAAGAATAGAGAACTTTGATAGAAAGAAGAAAATACGAAATGCTTATAGATAAAGAATTAGGTAGTATCATTGATGAATATTGGGGCGACTTTCAAAAGAAAAAGATGTTGGATTTTGTCGTTAAACCGTCTATTCCTATTATTTGGTTTGGAAATATTGAAAAGTATAAAAATAGCCAATTAAAAATTGTAACAGTATCAATAAATCCTTCAAAAAATGAGTTTGAAGACAACACCGGCAATTCATCATTTTGGCGTTTTAAGGGTATAAGCAGGCATTTTTCAAACAAAGAACGCCTTAATGATGACGATAAACTTATGCTTGTCAATGCTTATAATTCATATTTTGAACTTAATCCGTATTCAGCATACTTTGATTACTATAATAGGGTATTAAAAAACTATTTTGAGTGTGCCTATGATGGCCAAAAGGAAAATACTGCAATACATATTGATTTATATACACCTATTGCTACTAATCTCTGGAAGTCATTAAAATCAAAAGAAAAAAGAGAGATTCAACCTTCCAATAGCCAGAATGGTGAAAAATATATTTTGAGTTTTTTAAAATACTTAAATCCTGATATAATTCTTTTTTCAACTCGAAAAGACGAATTGAAAAAAGTTTTTAAAATCGATTTGAATAATCCTATTCTAAAAAAGACCTTAACAAAAGACGGAAAAGAGTCTAAGGGATTTTCAATGGAACTTTATAAAAATCAAAATTCCAAGCAACTAATATTATATGGAAGAAATAATTACGGAAAACCATTTAATTTAGGCAAGGATTTTATAAATAATGTAAAAGAAGATTTTATAAAAGAAATCTATAAACTGCGCAATAATAAATAAAGAATTATTATATCTAACAATTAACTAAAATCATATATGAGGAGATTAAATGCTCTACCTATCAAAATCAAAATACTGCGGGTTGTGGCAATGCCCGAAAATTGCCTGGATGAAAAAGTATAAACCCGAAGAATTAGAATTGGACAATAGTGTTATAGCCCGTATGGATGCCGGCAATGTTGTGGGTGATCTTGCTATGGGCTATTTCGGGGACTTTGTTGAAGTTACCGTAAAAAACGCTGACGGCAGTTTAGACCTCGAACAAATGAAGCGGAAAACCGCAGAGTGTATGAAAAACGGCGTTGAGAATATCTGCGAAGCGTCGTTTGACTATAACGGTCTTTACTGTGCGGTGGATATTTTACGCAAAACAGACAGCGGTTGGGCAATCTATGAGATCAAAAGTTCCACCAAGCACGAAAACAGCACGGAGGACCGACCTGTGTATATTGCCGATGTTGCATATCAAAAGTATGTGCTGGCGCACGCAGGCGTTAATGTAACCGGTACATATTTAGTTTGCCTTAATAAAGACTATGTTTTTGGCGGGACTCTCGATATTCACAAGTTGTTTTTGGTAAGTGATGTTTCGGATGAAATTAAACCCGAGGAAGCAAAAATCGAGGCAAATCTTTCTCTTGCCGAAAAACTATTGCAGTCTCCCAAAGAGCCGGATATAGATATCGGCGTAAAATGCAAAAACCCGTATTACTGCGGATTTTGGAAGTATTGCAGCAAGCACATCCCACAGCCTTCGGTATTTAATCTTTACCGTATGCCTTTTCGGAAAAAGATTGACCATTATAAAAACGGCAGAATTGATTATGATACTTTGCTTCACAGTGATACCGTTACCAACGGCATACAACTTCGTCAGATGCTTCACTATTTATCCGAGCAGGGCGATTATATTGAAAAGGAAAACATAAGAGATTTTTTATCGACGCTATCCTTTCCGCTTTATTTCCTCGATTTTGAAACAATACAGCCGGTCATTCCCGAATATATCGGCACGCACCCTTATGCTCAGATACCGTTTCAGTATTCTCTTCACTACATAGAGCGTGAGGGCGGTCCGCTTTTGCACAAAGAGTTTTTGGCGGAATCGGGAACAGATCCGCGCCGTGCTATTGCCGAAGCGTTATGCCGGGATATTCCGATGAATGTGTGCGTTACGGCGTATAATAAAACCTTTGAATGCACACGGCTTAAAGAATTAGCGGAGTTTTTCCCCGACCTTTCAGAGCATTTGCTCAATATAAGGGATAATATTGTCGATTTGCTGGTGCCTTTCCAGGGCGGATATTATTACAACAAGGCAATGGGCGGCTCGTTCTCGATTAAGAGCGTCTTACCGGCACTCTTTCCGAATGACCCTGAACTCGATTACCATAATCTCGACCAAATACATAACGGCGGTGAAGCGATGACCGTCTTCCCGCAAATCAAGGATATGCCGCCCGATGAACAGGCAAAAACAAGGCATAATCTGCTTGAATACTGCAAACTCGACACCCTCGCAATGGTAAAACTTTGGGAGAAATTGAAAGAAGTGACTGAGGACGATAAAAATGAATAATGGATTTGAAGAATATTTTTTTAAACAGTATAATCGTATTAAAGAGAACTTCGACGCCGGTAATATGGAATACTTGTTTGAATGCGATAATACATTTCCAAAAAAGAAAATAGTTTCTAAACGTGGGGATTCGTCTTATGCCACAAGCATTCATACTTATTTACTTCCACAACCATTTATTGGCGATATAAAGAGAGCGAAAATAATTATTTGCTCATTAAATCCGGGATTTAGTGATGAGGACTGTTATATTGAGGATAAAGTATTATCTCAAAAATATATGTATCCGGACTATACCGAAGAATTGCTTAATCAGTTAAACCCAAAAGATGAGAATAAGACAATGTTTTGGCTTACAGAAAAAGACGAAAAATCAGGCGGATCGAGATGGTGGCGGCATAAATTAGATCAGAACGACAAATCGGTTTCACTTGTGGCAGCAATCGCAAAAGAATATTACAATGAATATAATAGTGATAATAAGGAAAGAGTATTTGAGTGGCTTTCCAAAAATATGGCAGCCATTGAATTGTTCCCGTATCATTCAAAGAAATTCAGTAAAAGTCTTTTGAACAAATGCGAAAGCTCAAAATGCATTAAGAATTATGTTCATGAATGTTTAATACCGGCAGCCAATGAGGGCAACCGCCTAATATGCTTTACCAGATCTTTAAAAGATTGGGGTGTAGAAAACTACAACACAAAAAATGTAATTCTCAATTCGTCAGTTCAAAACATAACATTCAATATAAAGTTGGAATTAGGGGGAGGAATACTAAAATTCATCAAAGATAATTCACTGTTAGACGAAAAATAATGCTGATTCTTATAGTCGTATCCCGGCGGACTACTGCTTAAATAGTCTGCCGGGATTCTTTATCACCTGTTATAATTTCATCAAGCGTTCGGGGTGTATAGTTAATATAGGGCATCATAGCACCCACATTTATAAAATTGTCGTTTGGTGTGCCGTATCCTGAATAGTTTGCTTTAATGGTTTTACGCAGTTCTTTTAGATATTCATATTCCCGTTTTTGATGAACATGACCGTAAAGCATAAAGGAATTGGACGCAGATCCTGCCCGAAAGAAAGGTATAGGATAATGGCATAGGGTTATATGGTGGCTGTTATCCTTTATTTCCTTAAAATCGGTGATTTCCTCAAAAAGCCGTGCTATTTCGGTGCTGAACTGTTTAGGGTCGTGATTGCCCCGTATCAGCACTTTTCTGCCTGCAAGCGGTTTTACATACGAAGCCCACTCATTTTCTTTATGCCATATAAAATCACCGAGTATATAAACGGTATCGTCCGGCTGTATCCGACTGTTCCAGTTCTCTGTTATGCTTTTGTTCATTTCGTCCGCATTTGCAAACGGGCGTTTATCAAACCTAATTATATTTTTATGCCCTAGATGCAGGTCGGCGATATAGTAATTCACAGCGGTGTCGCCTCCTTAAAAACCTCATACATATATCCCAGCCCGAAAGGATTGGAGTAGCAAAGCAGTCCACATTCTTTTGGAATAATACTTACGGTTTTCGCCCGCTCTGCCTGGTCGGTTATAACAACATAAATCTCACCGCAAATGATTTTGGCGTTCATAATTTCTGATAGTAATTCTTGGTCGGTTTTTTCTTCTTTTAAGATAAAACCGACCGTTTTGTTTTCGCCTTGAAACACTAAATCAGCGCCGTCGATTTCGTTGTATCCTTTATCAAGGCACCACAGTCTTACGGCGTCTTTTAAGCATTTAATTTTACTCGGTTTATCCATTATATCCCTCCGTTTACGCTCCGAAACCGATTTTCCGCTTTGCCGGTTCTGTTTTTACCGCCGGAGTTTCAATATCCGCTTCACAAATCACAGTAAGTTCCTTTTCAGTGATTTTATCCGGGTCCATTTTGATAAGCCGGCTCGCCTGATTCATTTTGGAAAGTTCTATTACATTACGGACATAACGCCCGTTGCCGAAATCATCGTTTTGCCGTGCGGTTTCAAAAAGCGCGGAAAGTTTTGTTATGGCCTTATCTGTAATGGTAATGCCTTTGGACTTGCCGATATGCTTTGCAATAAGGCAGAGTTCCTCTGTAGTGTAATCTGCAAACGGCACATGGAA
>DFHZ01000126.1 GCA_002371985.1 Ruminococcaceae bacterium UBA3710
GCTTTCGGATCCCAGTTAAGATTGGCGTTTGAGGTCCTGTCGGTGATACCGAGATCCGAGAATGTCCAGAAATCATAATCCTTTTGAGGAGAGTTTTCAAGGGTTATGTCCTCTAAAATCGGCGTGTGCGAAGCGACAGTATACTTTGCGGAATTCTGAACATAGAAGCCTAAATTCATTGAAAGTTCCGATTTCGGAATGTTTTTGACAGTATAATACTCGCCGTTATAAAGTTTTCCGTTAAAGAATACGCCGACTTTAAGGTCGGTAGTATCTATACCTTCGTTAACATATTCGACCGAAAGCGAGAATTGAAGGTTGGGATTACCTCTGAGTGTTGTTCCCGCGGTTTCGGGATCAAACAACGCTATTTGATTGTTTGCGTGGGTAGTGCCTCCTGTATCGCCCGAAGCGTTATGGAAATGTCCCGTCGCTTTGCAGTTATAATAGAGTTTTATTCCGTCACTGCCGTTTGCGAAAATGATAAATCCGTACCATTTAAGCGAACTGCCGAAATAATAGTTTCCGAAATTGGTCGTACCCGACGGGAAATCAATTTTTCCGTTAAATACGGTTTTATCGAGCGAATCCCCCGCTGCCGCCGCTTTCGGATCCCAGTTAAGATTAGCGTTTGAGGTCCTGTCGGTGATACCGAGATCCGAGAAGGTCCAGAAAGTATAATCCTTTTGAGGAGAATCCTTCAAAAGAATATTATCCTTCGGCATTTTATGAGAAGCAACAGTATACTCCGCAGAATTTACGACATAAAAACCGAGATTCTTTGAAAGTTCTGCCTTCGGAATATTTTTTACCATGTAATATTCGTTATTATACAATTTGCCGTTAAAGAAAACTCCGATCGAAACGTCGGTATGATCACCGTTTGTGTTTACATACTCGAAAGATAATGAAAACTGCAAATCGGCGTTTCCGCGAAGTGTTGCACCCGCGGTCGTCGGATCAAATAAAGCGATCTGGTTATTGGCGTGCTTTATGCTTCCCGTATCGCCGCCGGCGTTATGGAAATGACCTGTTTCTTTACAGTTATAGTAAAGTTTTAGTCCATCGGACCCATTTGCAAAGATTACAAAACCATACCAGTTCTGAGAACTACCGAAATAATAGTTACCAAAATCATTTACTCCCGCAGGGAAAGTGATTTTTCCGTTAAATACGGTTTTATCAATCGAGTCGCCGATAGAAACGCCTTTCGGGCTCCAGTTAAGATTTTTGCTTGATGTCTGGTTTGCGATTCCAAGATCGGAAAATGTCCAGAAATCGAAGTCCTTTTGAGGAGAACTGCTGAGTTCTATATCCGGATCTTTAGCCAATCCGGGGATAATATTAAAACACAGCGCACATATAGAAATAATCACACATATTGATATTATCCGTATGAAATGCTTCTTATTCATTCAAAATACCTCCTTTGTATGATTTCTATTTGAATACTACTAACGCACCGTCGCCGGCACCAAGTTCCAAAACAATTTTGTTGGAATTATATTTGCCGGTCTTTGCTTCTTTTGTAACTTCATAGTTAAAGTTGCCGTTCAAATTTAAAGTTATCTTCTGTGCATTCTTAATATCATAATTGACAACATAGAATGCTGTCTTACCATTATAGTTAAAACAGCCGATAATAGAGTCGCCGTCAACACTTTCGAGTTCTCTGAATTTGCCGGATTTTATAAGATAGCGGTTATTGGACATATCCTTCGTTGCATCCTTGCCTGAAGCGATAATTCCTTTGCTTACGGAATTCATAAGCACTTCATCAATTGCACGGATTTGTTCATTCAATTCCTTGGTATAATAAAACCATTTAGTTTTATTTCCCATAGCGCCTATAACCCCGTTTCGCTGAAAATCGAAAGGCTCAGACACCGAATAAGCAAACCAGTAAGGTTGGATAAGCGGGAAATATGCTATACCCTTTGCGCCGAAAGCAAGTTCGGTATTACCCATCCACATAAATTCGCCTTTCGACGGGAAATATCCCTTTGAGTCAAAATATTCTTTGGCATCGTTCCACTGCGCACCCGCCTGAACGAATACCCAAAACGGTATCTTACTTTGTTCCGCCTGATATTTGACAGCTTCCATGTTCTGGAAATGAAGATATGCTCTTGAAAGACCGCTGTTCTCGTCGAAAACATATCTGTCGTAGCACAAATAATCCGGAGTAAGCGTTTCGGCAAATTCTTTAACATACTGAGCGTATACATCCTTCGCTTTGGGGTCATCCTCAGAGCCTACAAGTCTACCATAAAGATTAACATAGTAAGAATATCCAAGTTTTTTAAGTTTCTGCGTTATATCGGCATAATCACTTACCATGTTATCTCCGGCACCACGGAAATATGGCGTTCCGGGTTCATCGGCAACATGGACGCCACAGAATGCGGGATAGTTAGCATATTTATTTATTCTCTCGTCCAACTCTTCAATTGTGATACTATCACTATTGTCAACGACAGCATCCGAAACATAAACCCCCAAATTATATTTCGCTCCCTGTTCGAGCAATCTGTAGACAAAAGATGGTGCATTTGTATAATTGGTAAAGTTTGTTCCTATCAGGTTTATGCCGGACTCTTTAATCAATTCAAAAAACTCATCTGAATAATAGTCAGGCAAAACATTAGCATTATAACTGTAATTGTTAGGTCTTGGACCGTAGAATCCCATAAGTGGCATTACATCGTCGCCACCGATTGCATCGTAACTGAACTTTACGACTTCCTCAATTTCCATATCCTTGATTTCGTCAGCCTTTTTGGAAGTCGCACATCCTGCAGAAACTACGGCAATAATAATCGTAAGGAGACATATAAAAGTTCTATTAAGATAAATCTTCATTTTCATTTACAGCCTCCGTTTTCTTCCTTTTCTTTATCAAATACATTACTGCTCCTGCTCCGCAAAGTAAAACAGCGATACCGATAAGAGAAAAGTCAACTATAATGTACCTTTTATCAATCATTCCGAACAGTCCGTCTGAGGAGGTCTGCTTAAATGTTTTTTTATTTTCTGATTCATCAGGTTTGTAATCATCTTCCTTAAGCAAGGATGAATTATACGAAACATCTATTTTGTTCGGATTTTTATCAAGGTTTGTGATTTTAACATTATCAACTGCAAAGTTACCGTTTCCGGTAGACCAAATATTGACATATCCGCTTCTTTGTGCATCAAAATCGGATGTCGCTATAGTTTTAAAATCATTTGCTTTTAATGATTTAACTGCAACATCGTAATGACCGTCAACAACCGTTAATTTGACTGAATATCCCTCATCTGTTTCTGGGTCAAAAAGGTTCATATCCTCAATTTTGACACGGAACGATTTTTGATTTTCGCTGTATACAACATCCGAACGCAAAACAATTAAGTCAACATCGGATGTATAGGCATAACCGACAGGAGTTGAAACTTCCTCTCCAAAGCCTATTGCAAGGTTACCGCACGGCTTACCCGTAACATTACCGTATTCGTCATAGGTGTAATGCCTACTGTAATATGGTATATCAAAAGAAATTTCAAAGTTCGAGTATTGGTGCAAGGTGCAGAAATGCGCAAGTCTTGTGTTCTGAAATCTAAGCACTTTACTACCGTTATAGTCCTCAATTTTTACACCTGACGGGAAAATTCCGTTGTCAGCCGAGGAGGAGACAAAAAGATTTGAATTGAACTCACCTTTTTCAAAATCTTCGAAAATATCGGTATTTTCAGGTCTTTCATAAAACGAGCACTTCATAACAAGATCAGAAATAACAGCACCGCAGGAACCGGTCTGCAATATTCCAAATCTACCCTCGCCTGAAACGGGAAGCTTTACTTGACCTAAAGAAGCATTGTTTATGCTTACTTCAAGCATACCTGCCGAAGTAACCGCCATTTTGAGAGCGAAACTCTTATTAAGTGTAACCCCGCAACCCTTTGACGCAATCAAAGTTTTGCTTCCGTCCTCTGTATAAGCGGTAACACCGGCTTTTATTGAACCGTCATTTGTAAATGCGAGTTCAATATTACCTTCTTCACCAATCGTTGCCTCGATACTTTGAAGCCCGAATGCAAGAACAAAGGACTGACCTGTCGGCAAAGAAGTTAATGTCAAATTCATTTCAGCACTTGTAATATTATCGACATCTTCGCTTACTTCGGCGGATGTTTTTGATATGATTTTGGTATCGGATGTAGCATCCTGTTCCGGAATTACGATAGAATTACCTTTTTTATCAATATTGCTATCCGTTATGTTCCAGTCGGTATCATTTATCACCTCGCCATCTTCAGTGAGCAGGGTGAGTTTTGAAGCAACCTCTTTCTTACCCGCATAAACTGGGAGTGAAAGGTTTACAAAAAACATAATCGATGCAATAGCAAGTGATAGAATTCTCACTTTTTTCAAGGGAATCATTCCCCTTTCATAGTTTTAAGCCAAATATCATATTTTTCATCAACGGTTTGGATAACCTTATTCCATATTTCATCGGCTTTTTTGCGGTCGTTCTTATTATAAGTTGAAAATTCACTGACAAAGGTTACGCCTGCAAGTATATCAGCACCGCCCGAGGCAAATATCGGATGTTTGCTTGAAACACCGCTGTCAACATAAATCTTTGCATTTTTCCAAGTTTCAAAAGGCATTTTTTGCATATCACTGAGGTTTGATATGTCTACATCTTTTCCGTCACTCATCTCAAGCGGAAGAGGACATCCGGTTGTTTTTGCATAAATGGCATATCCTTCATCTGAAAGGAGGAACTGAACAAATTTCTTTGCTCCGTCTATGCAATCTGAGTATTTAGGAATGAAAAGCGATTGTTGTGCAGCATTGCCGACAACGGTATTTCTCGCATCATAAATCCTATTCCAGTCGTCTGCCGAAACGGTAATACCGTCAACAACATAGGATTCACCCGAAGCATAATCGGAAGCTTGCTTTTTGCCGTCTGTTATACTGTCAACTGCATCTATAACTTTTCGTAAATCAGTATCAGTTTTAACCGTTGTAAGTTTATCAACGATCGCCGATAATACGGGGATTTTTGCACATTTAACATTTGTGTCGTCCTTGTCTATGTCCATCTCGTTTGCAACCCAGCTGCCGTTCAGCATTATAGCCGCACTTTTTTCGAGGAACTGAGTCTGGATTTCGGTATGCGACAAAGTGTTTGAACCGGCAAGAGTATATTCAGGAGTAATAAATTTCTCAAAAGCCTTTAAGGCGTAGTATCTGCCGTCCTTTTTGGTAAGCACGGATTTGCTCGGACTAGTACCGCTTTCATCCTTGCAGGCAAAGAAATTGTTAAGGTAATAATCATATCCGTCGTACTGAGCCATATACTCCTGAAGCAGATATGTATAGTATCCGCCGGACTTAAAGTGGCAAAGCGGGGTTATATTCTTGCCTTTTAATTTATCGCAAGTGGCGGTAAGTTCGGTAGTAGTTCTCGGGAACTGAGTTATACCGGCTTTTTTAAGAAGGTCGGCATTATAATAGAATCCCATAATACCTCCGCCGTAGGAAAGAGTATAATATTTTCCGTCACTGCTCTTTTCATAGGCGAGATATGATTGATTCATCTTCTCGGAAAGAGGCTTTTTATCACCGTCTGCCGTAGTTGCAAGAATATCATCGAGCGGCTCCATATACTCGGTATCCATATTTTTGATATCGAGATATAGGTCATTCTTATCTACATCGTCCATACCGAATGGTGCAATAACAGAGGCATGACTCGCAGTAGCCTGATAATTTACATAGTAATCAGGGTATTTCTTCTCAAATTCATCGATTACGGCCTTTAGCCATTCTTCGCCGTAACCTGCCTGCCAATAGGCAATCTGGATTTCTTTTTTACCTTTGATATTCCTTTTGCCTGAACCGGAACATCCGGAAAGAGCAACCGTCGTCATAATAACAGCGATCAGCAAAGATACTGTTCTTATAATATTTTTTCTGATATTCATAAATTTTTCCTCCCGAAAAATTATTTAGCCTTTTAGTCCGCCGACTGATAGGTTTGTTGTGAGTGTTTTATTGAAAATGATAAAAAGTATAAGCGCAGGTATCGTAACAACTAAGCACGCAGCAATCAAGACATCCATTCTCGCTCTGTAAATCATTTCCTGATTAAACTGATAAATTCCGACAGGAAGAGTCGGCAGGTTAGGCAAATATACAAGTGCACTTTGGTAACTGTTCCAACTTGTAAGCCATGTTGTAAGGAAAAGCGCCGTAAAAATAGGTGTTGCCTGCGGGAACATTACACGGGTATAAATTTTAAAATCGTTTGCACCGTCTATCATAGCCGCCTCAGCGTATCCCCACGAAAGATTCTTAAAAAATGCATTGTAATAGAGATATGAGGCTGTAAAACCTGCGATTGATAAAAGAACATGAGCATAAGAATCAACAAGGCCAAGTTGTGAAATAAGGCGATATTTAGCACCTTCACTGCCATAAATAGGCAATGTCATAATTACGAGTATAGTCGGATAAATCAGTTTTGAGCCGAAAAATTTGTATTTGGTACTGCAATACGCAAATGTTGCGGTAGTAAACTGTTGAAGCAAGGCTCCAAGTACTGAAAACCACACGCTGTTAAAAAGCATATTCCAGAATGTATTACCGTTTATATTGAAATACCTTACAAGGTCTTTAAAATTCGACCATTTAAGCTCTTTCGGAAATGAAAACGGATTCATAACTATTTCGGTATGTGTACTTAAACTACTTTTTAACATCCAAAAAAGAATATAAACATACGAAGCCGACACCACGGCAAAAATAACTGAAACGAATAAATGAAGGGCAATTTCAGCCGGAGATTTTCTTTTAAATGCTTTCATATAACCCACCCTCCTTAATACTCGACATCCGAGAAATACTTATCGGTTATATTACGGATTGTTAAACTGATTGCTATGGCTACAACACTTAAAATAAGACCAACAGCAGAAAGATAGTTATAAGCGGTGGTGCTTGTGTTATCAAGAAGTTGAATATACTGCCATGCTTGTAGAGTCATCGTTCCGTATGCGCCTCTTGTAAGGAGGAATACAGCACCGCTGGCACTAAAAACAGTACAGAAAAGCAATACCATTTTAAGAGCAAGTGTCGGCCAAATAAGAGGGACAACTATTCTCGTAAATTCTTTCCACCAGTTTGTACCGTCAACCCTGCCTGCTTCAAGCATATCCTCAGGTATTCTTGCAAATGTGCCTCCCCAGATAATAAGGTCGCCGGGGAAACCGAGCCACAATAAATGAATAATTATGAAGGTATTTGCAAATCTTGAATCACCAAGTAAGTCAGGAGTGTATCCGAGATTTAACCATTCACCTATTCCTTTTGCGATAAAACTGTTTACGCCGACAATTCTCGTATACATAAGTGTTGTGCAGATGCTGAAAATAACCATCGGCAAAAAGAAAAGAATTCGGTATACTCTGTATCCCGGTATTTTTTTATACAGAAAATACGATACGAGAGTCTTAAACGGAAATGTTATAAAAAGAATGGAAAATGTAAGCAGTGTGTTCTTAAAAGCAATTCTTATACTGGAAGTCTTCATCGAAAACTCTTTAAAAAATCTTGCAAAATTATCAAATGTAAAGTTGCCCTTTGTATCGGTAAAAGCCAAAACTACTGACGAAGCGTTTGTATAAACATAGAATACAAGGAACTGAATAATCGGCAATGTAATACAGCAGATTATGAATAATGTACGGGTTTTGGAGTTTTTATTATGACCTTCCCGTATGTTTTTACTCTTTGCCGCTATCATCAGCATTTCTCCCCTTTTTCAAAAGTTTCACAAATACAAATACGCCTGCAGCAAGCAAAATAACCGAAACGGTTGTAAGTGCAACCGTCAAAACCTTTCCGGTATTATTTGCACCTACATCTACGGAAATAAACTCTTTGCCGTCGTTGCCTTTCCATTTGGCGTAAAGGGTAATTGACTTAACAACTACGCTATCAAAGTTAAAATCCTTTTCATCAGCGGTTACCCAGCCCACAAATTCAGCACCTTTAAGTGTAGGTGCGGTAGGTTTAGAAGCCAAATATCCGGTTTGATTTGACAAAACCTGCGTCGGTATCTCTGTTTCGCTCCCGGTAACAAAGGTAACTTTGTATGTGTAAAGGCGTTCGTATACATTGCCGTCCTCATCGGTTATCTTTTTGAAAAGATAATCATATTTCTTCGTTCCCGAAGAAAAAACGGCGGTTAAAACATTTTTTGATACCTTGTACTTTGCATCCTGCTTTGTCGAACCGACTACAAATTTCATTGTGTTATCCTTAAACAATGAAATAAAACCGTTATTTTCTTTGCAATAGTATGTTGCTTCGCACCCGGCATAATCTTCAAGTTCACCGAAATGTTTAATGGTGGAATTAACATTTGTCTGAACACCTAAATTATTTCTGTTTTCATCGTAAATGATAAAATCAGTCAAAATGAAGGTTGCTTTGCTATGCTCACCGGTACCAAACCAAAGAGACGCAAAATTATAGTCCCTGCTGTATTCACCCGAAGGTTTCGAAATGACGAATATTTCTGATTTACCGCCTTTGGTTTTTTGTACTATAACCGTATAGCCTTTCTGCCTTCGCTCGACTTTTATTATGTATTCAGCACCGACCTCAAGTAAATCAATACTACTTACTTCCGTATCGTATGTTATATGCTTTATTATACCTTTGCTGTGGGGATAATCGGATTCGGGGCTGTTAGATAGTGCAACACCGTTTTGTTTGACGGCATACTCCGCACTTTCAACCTTATACTGAATATAAATATCAGAAGTTGTCGGGATTTTGACATTGCTTATAGCGATATTGTATTTATTATCAACACTAACTTCATATCTATGGTCAATGTCGGTTGCTTTAGTAAAATTAAGGTCTTGTCTTATTACATCGACAGTGCCGGAACCACAGTTATATTCAACACCTAAATCGGTACCGTATTTATCGTAACAACGAACATTTTTAAGTGTTGCTTCGGCGTTAGAAGAATATAACCACAGGCCAAAATAATTTGCCTTGTTGGTTGCATCGCCTACTTTTTTCTCAAGTACTATATCTTCAAGATTGTCGCCTATTGCCCGTGTTATATTGTAACGAAATCCGCCTGAAGCAACCGTCATCTTAATAAAATAAGTTGCTCCTTCTGTTAGCATTTGTACATCAGTAGCCTGATAGCGCATAAAACCGCCGTCCGTATAAGGAAATTCCCTTGTTGCGTCCGAAGTCAGCACCAAACCGTGTTGATTACAGTTTTTCGTAAGACTTTCAACCGTATAGGTAAAATAATATTCGGTTCCAATAGCGGAACTCAGTGTTTTTTTGTTGTGAATAAATATCTTTGTTCCATTAAGAAAAACACGATAATCGACCTTGCTTGGCACAACCGCTCTAACCGTTAATAACTGTGAAGAAAACATGCTCACAGTCAGTATAACGGCAATTATTAAGGTTATACACTGCTTTATTTTGATTTTAAACATATTCCCACTCCTGTTCTTTTTAATGGGCAAAAATACCGATTGAGGCGGTCGGGGAAATCCCCCGAAACCGCCATAATCGATATATGAGGTGAAAAACGCTCTAACTATATTATAACATCTGTTCTCTGCATGGGAAAGACACCAAAGAAAGGTAATTTTTATCTTCCAAGCAAAATATTTATGAGTGCCGTCAACTGGTCGGCAGCAGTTTCCTGATTTAGTTTTTGCAGAGCGTTAATTCCGGATTTATTGAGTGTTACCGATCCGGTAAGATATTTCTTTAACTTTATAATATCACGAATATCTATTGAACCGTCTGCAGTAATATCTCCTACCTTATAAATAACAACATTATAGGTAGAGCCGTTTGCATACTTAACGGTATATACACCACAAGCTGTAATCTCATATCCTGTCTGTTTTGCAACACCGTTAACTGTACCTGCTTCGGAAAGTGTGAAACTTGCGGTAGCGCCATCGATAACTACATCATTATAGTCTTCAAGAATAACAAGGGCACCTTCGCCGGAATCAAGGGTAAGATCAAGAGTACTTACGGAATTATAAGTTGTCTTAACTCCGTCTTTTATAACAGTTACATCCTGAGAGTCGCCAAATGTGAGGGTAATAGTCTGTGTAGCATTTTCAGTTGTATCATAGTTCACAACATAGTATGCTTCACTTGAATGATAATCAAACGCACCGACCATTGCACCTGCGCTCTTGCTTGCAGTAACATTATAGAGTTTGTCGGTATATTTACCACCGGTCTTTGACAAGATGCCACTAAAGGTGTAACTACGCTGTGTTGCGGCGGTAGTCATATCGCTTGCCGCATTTCCAACGGTGATAACACCCTTACTGTCGGCATTCATAAGAACATCGTCAACAGCTGAAATCTGGGTATTGGCTCTTTGAACCATTGGATAGTATCTGTTAGTATTGCCGTCGGCACCGATAATACCGTTACGGTCATAGTCATACTGATTATTCTCTACATCAACTTTCGCAAAATATGCGGGCTGGAATAATGGGAAGTATGTAATACCCTTTGCACCAAAGGCAAGAGAGGTATTAACATTCCAGAGAATATCGGCTTCTTTGCAGTAATAAGCGGTAGCGCCTTCGGCTCCGTCATCACGGAAATCGCAACCTGCCGAAATATATGACCAGAAAGGCTTGCTGCTATCAATAGATTTCTTACGCATAGTGTCAAGTGTTTCAAAGTATGCGTTACGCTTATAACCCTTAATTGTGTCATTGCTTTCTAAGTAGAGATAACTGTCGAAAGCAAGATAATCAACATCCGGCTCAACTTCATCAACAAGACCGTATTCACCGGGAGTATATGCGCCGGCACCTTGAATAACATATCCACCGGAAACATTGGAATAGTCCTTTAAGGTTCCGAGCAAATCATCATAATATTTATAGCGTAGATAATAATCTGCATTCCAGTCGCCATCTGTAGATGGCTTAGGCTCACCTATAACTTCAATGCCGTATACAGAATCGTATATACCGTATTGAGCCATAGCATTTGCCAATTCGGAAGCGGTGCTTACCGTGGTCTGTGCTGTAACATTATCATTTTCGTCTTTCGTTAATACATTTGTAGACGGGTCTGTTATGTAAACACCTATGCCGTATTTTTCGGCAAGAGCAAGAAGACGCAAAATGTCTCTGTCGTTACCGGTGCCCCACTTGGTAGGTTGATAGGTTATCATATTGATACCGCTGTTTTTTAGAGTACTAAACATAGCATCGGTAATATCGGCAGTTTTATCAGGACCGTAGTATCCGCCTATAGGCATAACATTTTTACCGCCTTCGTAATTAAAGCCGATTGAATCGCCGTAGTTAGCACCTACAATGGAGTCAACCTTTGTTACATCGCCTTTTACAGCCATAAAGAGTGCTGAGTCAGCCTCGTTTAAAACACCATCGTTATTAAGGTCAGCGGCGAGAACAGAAGCTCTTGTAACCGCACCGTACTTTAACATACCTACGGTAGCATAAGCGTCTTTGTAAACAGAATCACCTGCAACGAAAGCAGATCCGTCGAGATTTGTATCGCCTAACTTATAAAGCGAAATTGTGCGGCTTGCAACCGGCTCGCCGTCGAGCATATACTCTACTTTATAATCACCGGGAGCATTTAACACTTCGCCCGAGTTCATAGTTGTACCGTTTACTCTGAATGTAGGCCAACCTTTAAGCAAATAGTTGCCATTAGCAAGATTGTATTCAAGATTTAAGAGTTTTGCATTGTTAAGAGGTGTTCTTGCATAGGTGCAGTTGGTTGTAGCGTTTGTTCCTCTGATTCCGAGGCAGGTCATATCTGCTAAGGTAGCTGCGTCATATTTTGTTATAAGTGCTTTATTCAAAAACTGATCGTTAACCCAAACTGCAATTCCTAATGAATTTGCACCGTAGACAGTAGTCTTAACTTTAAGATTTACAAACTCAGACGGACTGTAATTATAAGGAGCTACAGAAATATCGCCCAAATTTATTTTATCGGCATTGGGAAGCGAACCGCCATGAACAGATCCTATGTAAAGTGAAGTTCCGGACATATAGAATCTTATCTGCTCACCGTCGCCATAGAATCCTGTAGATGTCTTATTCTTTGAAGGCCATGCCATAAACGGATTCATGCCGCTCGGTATTTTAAGATCAACATCTACATACGAATTGTTAAGATCGGATGTGTTACCTGTATACTCACCTGCAAGAGCGGAGGCATAAGCAGTTCCTTCGATGGCAACAGAAGCACCGATATTATCAAAATCATCGGCAACTATTCTCTTGTATCCGTCAAGTTGAGTATCGGTGTCAATCGCGGATTTAACGCTAACCGCTTTGGAAACTGTCTTAATTGCCGTTCCGATTCCGGTTTGCGATGCTGTCTGATTGGTCTTTCCTTCAGGAACAGCAGCATCCGGACCGTAAACAAAATTAGTTGTTACTTCGCACGCAAATTTATCATTAAGCCATAACTGTGCTGTAACGCTATATTCATTTTCGCTTACCGTTTTAATATCGGTTCTGAGTTTGACATTAAAGTATTCACTCGGAGAGATACCAAAATCGCTTGCAGTTAAGGTTGCAAGATCAGTAAGATCACGATAATGGTTGTATTTTGAAAGAATAAATTTAGTGCTGCCGTTAAAGCCTAAGTAAAGTGAATTTGTCCACTTAGCGTAAGCCAGATACTGGAATGCAGCACCTCCGCGCCCGGTTTCACCGCCGTAATTTAAGTCAACATCCAAGTAAGTCTTATTGAAATTAGTGAGATATGATGTGGCGGTATCGCTTACGGCGAAGTTTACGATGCCGTCGCTACTAACAGTCTTGTTGAAATCAAACATATCAACGCGTCTGTAACCGTCAAGCTCTTCGTTTATATCCTTTGACTCTCTTAAAAGCCAGTTAGTAGCGCCTTGTCTTCTGATTGCTAAGCCGTTACGCATATCGGTAGCTTCTAAAACAAGCTCATCGGCAAAACGGTTGTTTATCCAAATCTGAATAACAGCGTCTCTTTTCGTATTATCAGAAGCATTAGCAGAGAAATCAGAACGAATCTTAAGATTGAAAAACTCTGTATTTGTTGCTCTGCCAAATGCGCGAAGGTCGTATGTCATGGTCGAATCAATTACCGCTGTGCCCTGATCATTTGTTTTACGGTAATCAATTTTAAGGTTATTGGCATCATTCCAGTAAATTACCAAATCATCGTACCAGTGTACTCTTTCATATAGGAATATCGCCGAAGTATCGCTTGCGCTTCCATTTTGGTTTATATCGAAATCAAAATATTTTTTATCAAGCGAGTAAACATTTGCAGTTTCCGGAGATGTATTAGATGTAATTATAGGTTGATTATAACTACGGAATGTGATTTTATTGTTGTTGTCAATCGCCATACCCATAGGAGTAGCAGGGATGCTGGTTCCGGTGTTATTACCGGTCTTAAAATCGGAAATTGAAATCTTTTCATATCCTTCAAATTCTTCTTCAAGAATCTTCGGAACGCGCATTGTAAGAAGACCCGCCTCCTGACCGGTCGTGAAAACGCTGCGGGTATGAGCATCCTCGCTGAACTTGCCGCCGTCTACATATATATCGTTTACCCACAAATGCCATGTAACAGTTTCGGTTGTAGCACTTGCCGAGGCTTTTTCAACGTTAGTTGCAAGTTTTACATTAAAGAAGCCCGAATTAGAAACGCCCTGTGCGGCGGGTGTCGCCTGACATAATGTTGAAACGGTTTGTGAAGCATCATAGTGAGCAAGAACAAAATTCGTTCCGCCATACATATAAAGGTAGAAGGAATTTCTATACTTCTCATTACCCTGCCAACTGAGCGCATAAGCACCGTTGCCTGTTGCACCGCCGAAGTTCATATCGACGTCAAGGTATGTCTTACCGCCGAAACTTCCGGCATAACCGGCAGCAACATGACCTTTTACCGTCCACAAATTATCGTCACCGTCATTATCCTGATTCATAATGCGGTAACCGCTTGCGGTAGCGACAATTTCATTAACGGTTATTCGCTTATAACCGTCCAACGAAATTTCCGAAAGCCCCGTTTCGAGGATCTCGGCTGCACCGACGGTGGTAGCAAGCCCGATAAGACCTACATAAACCATCGAAAATAAAAGGGCTAAGCTGAGTGCCAAAGAAACAATTTTTTTCTGCATAGTAGTACCTCCATTTAAAAATTTTTGCCTATTTCTAATTGTGGCTAATTAAACCTTTTTGCCAAAATTACAACTTCATATTCTTTATAGCACATACCAAATATCTTTGATAATACCGGCAAAAATGCCTTAAAGTACATATCGTTGGCAATCTTGCTAACAATCAGAGCATAATAAGCCACAATTTTTAGCTATATTAACTATATCAAAAAAGCACTTGCATAACAATACATAAAAAGGTATAATAATTATACAATCGGTCACGGAGGCAGAATATGGAAAACAATTTTTCAAGAATACCTTTTGAACAGGTCATAGAAATCGAAAATATAATTACTCTTTTTTATATGGAATTATCAAAACAATTCAGTTATGAAGGCGAGCGTCACGACTTCTGGGAACTTGTGTATATTGACCAAGGCGAAATGATATGTACTTCCGAGGATAATATGTTTACTCTTAAAAACGGCGAACTTGTTTTTCACCAACCAAATGAGTTTCATAACCTTGCAGGCGACGGCGAGCATTCGCCTAATGTCAGCATTATAACATTTGACTGCCATAGCCCTGCTATGCAGAAATTCTCCGGAAAAATCTTCAAACTAACGGCGGATGAAAAGAATCTCTTGTCTTTGCTCTTTGACGAAGGACTTGCATGTTTCCGTATGGAAGACGAAAACAATCCGCTCATACAAAAACTTCACAGAAGAGAAAACTCCCCTTTTGGTTGCAGTCAAATGACAAAAAACCTTCTTGAAATATTCCTTATAATGCTTAGTCGCAATAAAATCGTCGCTACCCGTACTGAGCGAAAGAATTATCTTATAAACGGTATTAATATTTCGGTCGAGGTAAAGCAGATACTTGACTTTATGAACGAAAGAATCTATGGTTCCTTAAGCGTTAAGGAAATAGCGGATATGCTTCACAGAAGCGAAAGTTACACCAAAAAGTTATTTACAAAATATTATCCAGGCGGAATAATCAAGTATTATAATTCGCTAAAAGCAAAAGAAGCACGACGATTAATAAGGAACGGAGAATATTCAATGGCGCAAATCTCGGATATACTTTGTTTCGACAGTCCGCAGTATTTCTCCCGCTGCTTTAAGCAAATATGTCATATGACCCCTTCGCAGTATAAAAAGTCGATAGTAAAATAAACTACTGCCAGTAATGGAATTCATCACGCAAACTCACTATGATTATCTGAAAGTAAACAAACCAACGGTAATAAATGTTATGCGTATGAACGGCACGCTGAACGATTATCTTAAAAGCGTAAATTCTAAAGTATAAGAAATGCTTTTTCAGTTCGTGAAGCAAATGACAAAAGGAAAGTGCGTGTCAGAGTAACTCAAAACTACCAAGCGGATTGGGTGACTGCGACCGAAAATTTCTATGTCTTTTAAGTTATCTTTCATAACGCAAAGTCTCCCTTGCGGTATGATACTACCATAAGGGAGATTCTTTATGAAAATGTGCAATTTTTAGTAAAATGTTTGCAACCGGTGTGTAAGGGAGATGTTTTTTAACAATTTCAAATTGATTCTTGGCAAGAACAAAGAATGCCCGAAAATCCCTTATTTAAGGCCTTTTCGGGCATTTTAGACAAAAATAAATCCGCCTTAAAAAGGCGGATTCTTAGTTTGAAAAACTTTCATATCTGAAATTGTTATGTATCTTTTCCAAAGAAACTGACAAGATATGCATTTATTAACCAAATCACTCAAATACATAAATTAGTGGCTGTTTGCTGCATTGCTTGAGATTATAACATATTTATAAAGAAGAAAAATAAGGCATTTTATTCTGGGAAAATCATCGGTAAAAGAAAACAAGAATATATTTCAAATAGCTTGCGAAGAATACTATGAGAAATTCGAAGAATCAAAAATCTGTTCGAGACAAAGAGCCAACAAACTGCTTGAATGGGTTTCGGACAACAGATTAGAAAATCAAGGCTCCATTCCCGTACGGATGAAAATATATAAATTGGTAAATTATTATAAAAACCCGAACATCGTAATCATGTCTAATCAATATAACAGCATTTTTTATTTCGTTAATTAATATTTAAGTCGTTCGGCAGAAACGATATGAAACCAATCGTTATGTGCGGATTTATGTGTGCACCAATCACTAAATCTATTGAAACTGAATATTACTGTGTGCGCATAATATCTTCTGTCAATTCTTTCAAGTGCCCTGTAAATTTCCTCTACTTCTCCCCTTTCGTACCTCATTTCAAGTGAGTGCGGGAAAATAAGATTATAGGAAATTTCATTTGTATCTATACAATAATCAATAACAATAGTTTTGCCGTTCCTTAATTTTATAGGGATGGCTTTTCTTATTTTTGTAAACTCAGAAAATCTGTATTCGATGTTATATCGTTTATTTGCATTTTCCATAAAACGCAAACAAGCTTTATGAAAGTCCGGAATAGTAAGATACTCATCAATGCTGTCCTTTACAAACCGGGCAAGAGAATCCTTCACTAAAACTTGTAACATTGTCTGAGTGTAAATGTATTTACACCATGCTATGTAATATGTGTTTTTAAGATAGTATGTTGATTGCGTGTTTCGCTCATTTCTCTCCGATACTACAAAACCGTTTTTAATAAGTGCTTCTAAATATTTCAAGCACTTATTATTCGGAAAACTTATATCCTTAGCAATCTCACTTAATCTATGATGTCCGTCAGCAATGCTTTTTAGAATTGGGTAATAACTCTCTGGAGTACGAAAGCATTTATTAAATAGTGTTGGAAGATAGGTTGAAAAAGCAGAATCAGGCTCGAGAAGTTTTTGCAAATTATCTTCATAAGAAGCATTTTGGTCTAATTCTTTTGCGACACCCATCATACCGCCTGTCAGTGCATGGAGACGAATGGCATCATATTTATCATAATTAGGAAATTCTTTAATAAATTCCGCAATAGAACGATATCCCATACTGACCGCATTTCCAACAAGTGATATCTCTTCGTTTCTTATAAAACAAAGCACAAGCGTGCGACTTTTATTTCTATAATTATAAAAGCAATCCTTACATTCAAGCATCACTTTGTCGGATTCATTTTCAAAAATAATCAAAATATATTTGTTATTTTGTTTCTTCACAAATGCATCAACTGCATCGCTCATAGATTTAATGTTTGGCTTTTCGGGTATATATGCACGAACAAAACTTTCAACAGCTTTTTCATATGGCAGATTCAAAAATAGACAAACTGCCGGATTTTGTTACCTTCGACAAGCGCGGTGAGCCAAAAATCATAGGTTCACTTTTAGCAAAACATGTGCGCGAGAATCTTTTTTACAAAATCGTCCGTAATAACGGCAGAAGCGACCAGCAGATTTATGTGTACGCTGACGGTGTATACAAGCCCTGCTCCGCAGAACTATTTAAGGGGTATATTAAAAAGTTTGTATCGGATATTGATGAGGAATACGTAAAAATGTCCGGTATCAATGAAGCATATAACAACTTACAACCGACCTTGAATATATCGGAATTGAAGAACTCGACTCGGACGAAAGTGTTATAAATTTCCGCAACGGAATTCTAAAAATTTCGGACGGACAGCTAAAACTTTTACCCCACTCCCCGGAATATCTTTCAACAATTCAGATACCCTGCGACTGGACCGACAAAAAAGTTTCTAC
>DFHZ01000080.1 GCA_002371985.1 Ruminococcaceae bacterium UBA3710
TTAAAAAGATGATCGAATCTTACGAAAACAGCATGAAGTAATAAGAAAAGCATCTTAATGCAAAAGACGCCTATCGGAATTACCGGTAGGCGTTTTTAAAAAAAGTATTAAAATCGATTAACGAGAGCATAATACTATTATACTTTATGAGTTCAGAGGTGAAAAAAATGTTTGATAAAATCTGTCTTGCCCTTTCGATTATCGGTTCGCTCAACTGGGGTTTAGTTGGACTTTTCCAATTTGACCTTGTTGCATGGATTTTCGGAGGAAGCGATGCAATTCTTGCAAGAATTATCTATACCGTTATAGCCCTTGCGGGTATATGGTGTATTTCGCTTTTATTCAGAAACGAAGACGAAATGGTTACAAGCCACTAAAATCAGACGGGCAGAAAAATACGCATTGTATATTCTACAATGCGTATTTTTTTAAATTGTATCCATAAATGTTCTTTCAATTTTGCTGAATTTAATAAGTCCGAAAAAGAATATCAAAATCGTTATTACCCAACTTAACAAATAGTATTTTATATTAAAATATCCGAAGCCGAATACTGCATATCTGAAGGTAGTTATTATTGATGTTACGGGATTTATAAGATAATACTTCAAATAGTTTTGAGGAATTAACAAAAGACCATACGCAACAGGTGTTCCGTAATGCCAGAGCGAAATACCAAATCCCACCAACATATTAAGATCCCTATACTTAGTTGTAACGGAAGAAATTATAATTCCGCAACCTACTGAAAGCAAAATCATTTGAAGTAAAACAAGCGGAATCATAAAAACCATTGGCGAAAATCTGATACTTGTGCCACCCTTTATAACGAAATAAAGCCAAAAGCCGAAAAACATAAGAAATTGTATTCCGAATGAGATTAAATTTGAAAATGATGTTGCTATAGGCGCCACTATTCTCGGATAATAAACCTTACCCATTGTACCGCGGTTTGACAAAAATGTACTTGATGTAGCGGTTAAAGTAGAAGAAAAATACTGCCAACAGATACTTCCCGCCATATAAAACAAAAAGTTCGGTATCTGATAATCACCCACTATATCAGCCGTAGTAAGTTTCGCTAAATTACCGAATATAACGGTAAAAACGATGGTAGTAAGCAAGGGTTGTATTAGTGCCCAAAGAGGACCTAAAACGGTCTGCTTATATCTGGCGGTAAAATCTCTTTTAACAAAAAGAAATATCAAATCTCTATAATCAAATGTTTCCTTGATATGCAGATCAAACAGTTTATGACCTGCCGTGATTTCGGTTTTAAAATGTTCTTCCATAACATCTTTCCTTAAATCAGATTTTAAATCATAATACCACATTTTAACCGGAAGGTCAAATAAAACAGGAGTTCCGTTATCGGAACTCCTTCGCCTAACTTATTTTTGCTCTTACTACTGATATTTGATTTTCAACCGACTTAACTCCCGTTCCGCCGAAACTTATTCTCTTATTAACGCATTCTTCGAGGTTTACCGCCTTATAAATATCGTCGTCAAAAAGTTTGCTGTATTCTTTGTATTTTTCAATCGGAAAGTTTTCAAGTACAAAGCCGTTTTTCATACAGTCAGCAACTATTCTGCCTGAAATTTTATAGGCGTTTCTGAAACTTTCGCCTTTCTTCACCAAATAATCGGCAAGGTCAGTGGCATTTATAAAGCCCTTCCCTGCGGCATTTTTCATATTTTCGGGAATTGTCTTTAATGTTTTTAACATAGCGGTAAATACTTTTAAAGACATTTTAACCGTATCCACTGCATCAAAAACTCCCTCTTTATCTTCCTGCATATCCTTGTTATAAGCAAGGGGCAGTCCCTTTAGAGTAGTAAAAAGACCTAACAAATCGCCGTAAACTCTGCCGGTTTTTCCCCTGACAAGTTCAGCCATATCGGGGTTCTTCTTCTGAGGCATTATCGAAGAGCCGGTAGTATAGGAATCATCAAGTTCTATAAACTTAAATTCCCAACTTGACCAGAGAATTATTTCTTCTGAAAAACGAGATAAATGCATCATAATTGCAGACATACAGAAAAGAACTTCAAGCACAAAATCTCTATCCGAAACACCGTCAATGGAATTTAGGCACGGTTCGCTGAAACCTAATTTTTCCGCCTCAAAAAATCTATCCGTATCATAAGTAGTGCCGGCAAGTGCACAAGAACCGATAGGAGAAATATTAAGCCTCTTTCTTGTACTTTTAAGTCGGTCAATATCTCTTAAAAACATCATTGCGTATGCCATAATCTGATGACCGAACGTTATAGGCTGTGCTCTTTGAAGATGTGTATAGCCGGGCATTATAGCACCCTTGTTTTCTTCTGCTTTATCGCATATTGTGCCGATAAGTTTACAAAGCAATTCGGATATTTCATCGATTTCTTTGCGAAGATTAAGTCTTAAATCGAGAGCAACCTGATCATTTCTGCTTCTCGCAGTATGAAGTTTTTTACCTGTATCACCGAGTCTTTTTGTCAGTTCCGCTTCGACAAACATATGAATATCTTCACAAGAATAATCAATAACGAGTTTACCGGTCTTAATATCGTTTAATATTCCCTCTAAACCGGATATTATCTCTTCCGACTCCGCCTGTGAAATTATACCCTTTAAGCCGAGCATTGAAGCATGAACCATACTTCCCTTTATATCTTCTTCATACATACGGCTGTCAAATCTGACAGAAGAATTAAAATCATCGGCTAAACTATCGGTAATACCGTCAGTTACACCTTCCCAAATTTTTGCCATTTTGATTATCCTTTATTTTTCTTATCAACTAATGCTTTGACCTTTATAGGTAATCCGTAAAGATTGATAAATCCGGCAGAATCTTTCTGGTCATAATCACTTTCACCGAAGGTTGCAATCTCTTCGCTGTAAAGCGAGTAATCACTCCATATTCCTGCCCTTATTATATTGCCCTTATAGAGTTTAAGTCTTACCTTACCCGTAACCGTTTCCTGTGTCTTATCAACAAAAGCGGAAAGAGCCTCTCTGAGCGGTGTAAACCACTGACCGTTATAAACAAGTTCTGCAAATGTTATAGAGAGTTTTTGTTTTTCGTGCATTGTCAGTTTATCAAGGCAGATACTTTCGAGTGCTTCGTGAGCCTTATAAAGAATTGTTCCGCCCGGAGTTTCATAAACTCCCCTGCACTTCATACCAACTAACCTATTTTCAACAATATCAATTATACCTATACCGTTTTTACCGCCGAGTTCATTCAATTTAAGAATAATCTCTTTTGCGGTCATTTTTTCGCCGTTAAGTTTTACGGGTATACCTTTATCAAAATCAAGTTCTATATATGTCGGGATATCCGGTGCATCAATAGGAGAAACTCCCATTTCCAAAAAGCCTTTTTTCTCATACATCGGCTCATTTCCCGTATCTTCAAGGTCAAGACCCTCATGGGATAAATGCCAAAGGTTTTTATCCTTAGAATAGTTGGTTTCTCTGTTTATTTTAAGCGGAATATTATGAGATTCTGCATATTCTATCTCTTCATCCCTTGACTTAATATCCCATTCTCTCCAAGGGGCTATAATCGGCATATCAGGAGCAAAATGTTTAATGGCAAGTTCAAAACGAACCTGATCGTTTCCTTTTCCTGTACAACCGTGGCAAATAGCGTCCGCTTTTTCCTTGATTGCTATATCAACAAGACCTTTGGCTATGCAGGGTCTTGCATGTGAAGTTCCCAAAAGGTAATCTTCATAGTATGCTCCTGCCTTCATAGTAGGAATAATATAATCATTGACATATTCTTCGGTTAAATCGAGAACATATAATTTAGATGCCCCTGTTTTTATTGCCTTTTCTTCAAGTCCTTCAAGTTCGTCTGCCTGACCCACATTGCCGGAAACGGCTATTACCTCGCAGTTATTGTAGTTTTCCTTAAGCCAAGGAATGATAATTGATGTATCAAGTCCTCCGGAATATGCAAGGACAACCTTTTTTATGCACTCTTTTTTCATAATATTACCTTCTTTATGAATATTTATGCAATATGATACACCCGATTTAACCTTTTGTCAAGCATAAAACGCAAAAAAGCGAGACCGCATAGCAGTCTCGCATAATATTATTAAATGTACATTGGTTTCACCCTATATATTTTTTCTGAAAAAATATAATCAGCACATCGGACTCACCTTTTCAAAATTTTTCGGATAAAATTCAACTTACTTTCGGACTCACACCTTTCAATTTATTTGAGATAACTTTCTGGTGGAATATCTTTCATTATTTCCACCCCTTTCTTTTTTCTGTCTTTATTATAATACATAACATCTAATTTGTCAAGTGAAATGTTAAAAAAATTTATGTATTTTTTATAATAAATTTTATTTATAAAAAAATCAAATTTTTCTACAAAAATCGTTGCATAGTTCTGTTTTTTTTGATATAATTATTTATTGTATTAAAGAGGAACGGTGATGATACTGATGAAAAAAATAGGATTTGACAATGACGAATACATAAGATTGCAATCGCAAAACATACGGGACAGAATTGCAATGTTCGGCGATAAGTTGTATATGGAATTTGGCGGAAAACTTTTCGACGATTTTCATGCTTCAAGAGTTTTGCCGGGATTTGCACCCGATTCAAAAGTAAAAATGCTTCTTGAACTTAAAGACGATGCTGAAATTGTTGTTGCAATCAATGCCGACGATATTGAAAAAAATAAGCGTCGAGGAGATCTCGGTATCACATACGACCTTGATACCCTTCGTCTGATTGATGCATTCAGAGGTATCGGTCTTTATGTAGGCAGTGTTGTTATAACGAGATTTACGGGGCAACCCTCTGCCATAGCCTTTGAAAACCGGCTTAAAAATTTAGGAATAAAGACATACCGTCATTATCCTATTGCTGAATACCCAACGAATATACAACTTATTGTAAGCGACGAGGGATTCGGCAAAAACGATTATATCGAAACCACAAGGAAACTTGTTGTCGTTACTGCTCCGGGACCCGGCAGCGGAAAAATGGCAACCTGCCTTTCTCAACTTTACCACGAACATAAGCGTGGAATTACCGCCGGATATGCTAAATTCGAAACATTTCCGATTTGGAGCATTCCTCTTAAACACCCCGTCAATGTTGCTTATGAGGCGGCAACTGCCGATTTAAACGATGTTAATATGATTGACCCGTTCCATTTAGATGCTTACGGCAAAACTGCCGTAAACTACAACAGAGATATTGAAATATTCCCCGTTCTTAATGCAATGATGGAAGAAATTCTCGGTGCCTCTCCCTACAAGAGTCCTACCGATATGGGTGTAAATATGGCAGGTTTTGCCATTTGCGATGACGATGCTTGCAAAGAGGCTGCAAACGGCGAAATAATCCGCAGATATTATACTGCTCTCGGCAATGTAAGACAAGGCTTAAGCGACCCGTCAGAAGTAACAAAAATTGAACTTTTAATGAATCAATTAAAACTTACCGTTGCTGACAGACCTGTTGTAAAAGCCGCTAACGACAAAGCCGAAGCCACGGGCGACCCTGCAACAGCGATTGAACTTCCCGACGGAAGAATTGTTACGGGAAAAACATCTTCGCTTTTAGGTGCTTCATCGTCAATGCTTTTAAATGCACTAAAAGAATTATCCGGCATTCCGGACGATTTAGACCTTTTATCTCCTACTATTATAGAGCCGGTACAAAAAATGAAAACCGAAATACTCGGAAATCACAATCCGAGACTTCACCTTGACGAAGTTTTAATTGCTCTTTCGATTTGTGCCGCTACAAACGACCTTGCAAAGAAAGCACTTAATTCTATCGGAGAACTTAAAGGTCTTGAGGCACATTCAACCGTTATTTTAGCAAGGGTTGACGAACAGACATTCAGAAAACTCGGAATTAACCTGACCTGCGAACCTAAATATCAGACCAAAAAGTTATACCACGCATAATATTAAAATAATATATCAACGGGAACATCAAACCGATGTTCCCTACTATTTTGAACGAAAGAAGTAATGATTTTGAATTACAAATTCTTATTAGCACTTGCTTTGATACTCTTATTTACAAAATTATTCGGTCTTATTACCGAAAAGGTGCATTTGCCACAGGTTGTAGGTGCCCTTATTGCAGGTATTGTTTTGGGACCGAGTTGTTTCGGTATATTGGAGGAAAGCGATTTTCTTATTAAAACTGCCGAAATTGGCGTAATTATGCTTATGTTTTTAGCCGGTATAGACACCGATATTAACGAATTGAAGCATACAGGTCCAGCAGCCTGTCTTATTGCACTTTTGGGTGTATTGTTTCCTATTATACTCTGCGGTGGAATTTACCTTATATTTATCGGAAAATCGTTTGACTTTCTAACCCTTATGAAAGCCGCTTTTATCGGGGTCGTTTTTGCCGCAACATCAGTTAGTATTACTGTTGAAACCCTTAATGAAATGGGCAAACTGAAAACAAATATCGGCTCTACTCTTTTATCGGCGGCAATTATTGATGATATTATAGGCATAGTTGTTTTAAGCATTTTAACCGGCATAGGAGATACATCGGTTAAACCTGCTGTGGTTATGCTTAAAATAGTTCTCTTCTTTGTATTTACATTAGTGGTAGGTTTAATTGTATATCGTATATTTAAGATAATTTCATTAGAATATGCCCACACAAGAAGGCTTTCTATATGGGCTCTCGCATTTTGCTTTATTATGGCATTTTGTGCCGAGCATTTCTTCGGTGTTGCAGATATTACAGGTGCTTATTTTGCCGGTGTTATTTTATGTAATCTTACCGATATGCGTCAATATGTCGCAAAGAAAATCACGGTTGCATCATATCTTCTCTTCTCTCCTGTTTTCTTTGCAGGAATAGGACTCAGGACAAACATTGAGGGCATAACACCCAAAATTTTCTTATTTGCCGTATTTCTTCTTATAGGTGCTATACTTTCGAAAATAATCGGTTGCGGACTTGCCGCAAAAATTTGCAGAATGAGTACAAAAGATTCATTAAAAATCGGTGTGGGAATGGTTGCCCGTGGCGAGGTTGCGTTGATGGTCGCACAAAAAGGTATAACTGCCGGATACATAAGCGAAAATTTATTACCAGCCATAGTTATATGTGTCGTTTTAGCCGCACTTGCAACCCCTATAATGTTGAAACTCTGCTATAAAAACGAACTGAGCGAATAGCATTTAATTTTGTGCAACAATTAACTATTTTCTATTTTGCAACCTTTATAGTAGTGAAGCAGTATTTCTTTATAACTGCTTCCGTTTTTCGCCATACAGTTGGCACCGTACTGACTCATACCTACTCCGTGACCGTATCCGAAAACATTAAACACAACGGCATTTTCACCGGAAATATCGACATCAAAACAACTTGAACGCAAAGAGTATTTTTTAACTATTTCGTTTGAAGGAATTTTTTTATTTTGAACTGTTAAAAAATCGGTTTTTCCGTTTTTGCTTTTTTTTGCTTTTATATCTGAAATATCCGAAATTGCAAAACTTTTCATAAAATCGGATTTATTTACCGAAACAGAAGAATTATACTTTTCGTTTAGTTTATCAAAAGAACTGTCAACCGAAACAAGATACGGAATATCCTCTCCCCATACCTCTTTTGAAGTAAGTGTCTTTCCGGAAGATACCGCATGATATACCGACAAAGCCGTTTCGCCGTTAAAAGTTAGTCTGAGCCCCGAAATTTCGTCTATTATCGACTCAAGTTTTTTGGCATTTTCATCGTAGTTATCTCCCCATTTTTGTTTGATTTCCTCTCTGCTTTTATAACATTGGTCTATCGTATAATCATTGGTTAAATCATATTTTTCCGTACTGTTTTCCTTTTTTCTCAAAGCGTATGTAAATGCCACTATCCCCTGTGCTTTAAGTGCTTCTTCTTCATAACTTATCGGCATTTCCGAAGCAATACAACCGAATAAGTATTCTCTGCTGTCAAGTTCTGTAATCTCTCCCGTTTCGGAGATTTTTATTTTAAAAGTATCACTCTTTGAAATCTTTTTTACCGGTTTAAAAGATTTGCTTAACACCGGCAAATTTTTATTGGTAGTGTCAAGGGGTTTAACAGTAATTATAGGGAAAACAAATGATACTACTAAAAGCAAAATCAGTGCAATTAAAAATTTTTTCATATTTACTATCTAATCCTCACTGTTTTTATTGACTTTTTTCTATGTTTTGGGTAAAATGTATATATCTTGTATGTATTATGGGGTACTGAAATGAAAATTGAAATGAAAACAAAATATTTCTTTATTGAGTTTTATTTTGTTACTATACTTTCTGTTATTGCAAGAATGACACAACTTTCAAACTATACAAATATTAGAACCGGGTTTTTCTCATTAAACAGTAAACCTGTATTTTTTTCATTGGTTTTTCTGTTTATAGTATTGTTTTCATCTTCTCTTGCTTTTACTGTAAAACGCTGTCCTTTAAAATTTCCTAAAGTAAATTCTGCTACATTTATAGCGTCGCTTTTGGTTGGTCTTTCCATGCTTTTCAGAGTTTTTTCAATATATAGCAAAATAGGATTATCTTTTTCAAGCCCATCGTATTTGGTTGAAACTTTATTTACATTGTTGGCTTGTGTTTTTTTCTTGGCATATTCGGCAAAACTGTTTTTTAATTTTCATATTAAGAGAGTGCTTTATACCGTTCCTTTAATATATTGGTTAGTTATGCTCATATTATCGTATATAAGAATTTCAAGAATGTCTCTTATTATGGAAAATGCGTTAATGGTTTTTGCAACTTGTACTACTGCTATATTCTTTCTTTATTTTGCAAAAATAGCAAATGGCATTAAAACAAAGGAAAGCAAACAGAAGATTATTTTGTTTTTCGGCTCTCTGTCATTGCTATTCTGTTTTACATTTTCAATTCCGCAAATAATGTTTAATTATAGCGAAAATCAGGTTATTACCCATAATGACGCATCTTTTCTTATTGTTTTTGCGGCTACCGGAATTTTTGTTGTCGCATTTTTAAGTTCGTTCTTTGCGGAAAAGAATTTGTTGCCAAGAAAGCGTCATATAGCAGGAAGCGAAAGAATTTTGCCTCTTGATAATCAAGAATAATTTTATATTTTAATTTTAAATAATTCATTCTTTAATTACGGTTATAATATTAAAGTATTATTACTCGAATGGAAGTGCTGATTTGGAAAAATTTGTTATAAACGGTGGCAAACCGCTTAAAGGTACCGTCCATATAAGCGGTGCTAAAAATGCGGCCGTAGCAATATTGCCTGCCGTATTATTATCCGATGAACCTTGCATAATAGAAAATCTCCCGGAGATATCCGATGTATCTTCATCTTTGAATGCGTTATCTTCATTGGGTGCTATTATAAAACCTATAAATAAGTCTACAGTTGAAATTGACCCCCGTCCCGCTAATTCTTTTATTGTTTCAAAAGAGATAGCGAAGGGTATGCGTGCATCAAGTTATTTCCTCGGTGCATTGCTCGGCAGAAACTTAAGAGCAAAAATTGCCCCTCCGGGCGGTTGCGATTTCGGCGTCCGACCGATAGACCAGCATATCAAAGGTTTTGAAGCACTTGGAGCAAGGGTTATTATTGAAAACGGAATGGTTGACGCAAAAGCAAAAAGACTTTCCGGTTGTTCTATTTATCTTGATGTTGTTTCGGTTGGTGCAACAATAAATATTATGTTGGCAGCAACAAAGGCAGAAGGGCTTACTGTCATTGAGAATGCAGCGAGAGAGCCTCATATTGTTGATTTAGCAAATTTTCTTAACTCTATGGGTGCAAATATTATGGGTGCCGGTACCGGAGTTATTAAAATCCGTGGTGTTTCCCATTTATTCGGTACTACTTACAGCATAATTCCCGACCAGATTGAAGCAG
>DFHZ01000008.1 GCA_002371985.1 Ruminococcaceae bacterium UBA3710
TCGCGTGGTTTTCGTTATACAATAACAAGCGTAATGCAATTTGCATTACGCTTGAAATCATACTATTTGTTAGTATAGCCGGTTAATTTATGTAATATATAATCATAATTTTGCGGTTTATGGGGCAATAAACAATTACTGCAATCTTTAATTCCGTTATCGAGATACAAGAAATTTCCACCACAGTTTTTTCCAAGTACATAAAGCGGACAATAACAAAAAAGGCAATTAAATTCTTCTTTATCAATTCCCAAATGACAAGGAAAATATTCACAATTAGTGTTGCAAAAAAATTTTGAAGACGATCGCATTGTAGTTTCTCCCCAAAGTATAAATTCCTAATTTTAAAATTCAATCAAGGAAAATATCTCTGATAGTTTGTATTTGTGCCTTTGTAATACCTATACTTTCCACAAAATAGTTTTCTATTTTTTCATTAATTGTATTGCCTCTTACACCTTCGATTCCACCATAAATACCATTGAGATTAGTCCCATTAACATAATTACTAATGAAAAAACCCGTTAATTTATACTCGTTTTTCATATCTTCTTCCGAAACTCCCAAAAGTCCTTGAAGTAAGAATATAATTGTTCCTGTTCTATCGGCACCGTAGGTACAGTGAAGATACATAGGATAGTTATTTTTGTCTGCTAAATCAGTAAAGATTTCTTTTAAAAGAGGGGCACTTTCATTTGCAAAAATACCACCATACATAGGCGAATCATAAAATTTATGAGTAACATCATCACCTAAACGACTTTTATAGTTTGCGTTTATGATTGTGTTACTGCGTAAATCCAAATCGCAAACGAAATTAAACTGTCCTACATCTTCTTTATCTTTTAAAAAGTATTTATTCTCAACCAGACCGTCGATTTCAGTTCCTCTTATAAGAAGACCTTGCTTTATTTTTTTGCCGTATAATGTATTATACCCGCCTATATCACGAGTATTGTATAATCCCGGAATGCTTATAAAACGATTTGTATCAGCGGTTTTAAATGCGCCCTCTGAAGTTGTAACATTATCGTCGCTATCTGTAATTTCAACAGAATAAAAATACTGCTTATCTGTTTTAAGGTTATCAATCGTAAGCGTTGTGCTCTCAAAATTTAATACATATTTTTGCGGATTTGAATATTCTTTATCCTCGCTTAAAGTTAATAAACCCCTATAATTATCGGGTAATTTATACTCAAAAACAAAAGGAGAATATGGATTAGAATTTAACTTTACCGCCTGTTCCAATGTTATCTCGCCTTCATAAAATTTCTGCATAACACCGGAGCATAAATATACATCTTCATTAAAGTTCGGCAGGACAATACCTGAATTATCATTTGAAGAACCTAAATTATTTTGATTATTCCTATTGAAATTAAAAATATTCGGATTGGTTGCCAATATAACAACAAATACAAGCACAAGTATTGTAGCGATCGCACTTGAAATATGTTTTATTCTTTTATTCGCTCTTAACCGAGTAATTATTCTCTTTTTTCTTTTATTAGGTTTAACATAGGAATCGGGAACAAGTTTTCCCTCTTCGTCAAAATAATAAGTACCGCTCGGAACAAGATTATGAGCCATTTCTCTATGGACTATCTTATCTCTGTCTTTTACTATAATGCCATCCTTTTCGGCATAATAAAAATTTCCGTCTAATTTTACAATTCCTCTATGTGCAGGCATATTATCAGAGCCGTAATATATGCCGTCTACAATTTTCCCCATTACTGCTTTGCTTCCTCCATGCAGGCAAATAATTTTTTGTATTTAATTCTTTCTCCAAACCATTTTATCAACAATGTTTGTATAAGACTGAATAATCTTAACGACTTTTGTTGAAACATTCTCGTCTTTATAATCAGGCACGGGAATGCCAATATCGTTTTCTTCATTCATACTAACGGCTGTATCAACTGCTTGAATAAGACCTTTTTCGTCAATTCCCGAAATAATAAAACAAGCTTTATCAATAGCCTCGGGTCGTTCGGTCGAAGTCCTTATACAAATTGCAGGGAAAGGACTGCCTACCGAAGTAAAGAAACTGCTTTCTTCGGGAAGCGTTCCGCTATCTGAAACTACGGCAAAAGCATTCATTTGCAATTTATTATAGTCATGGAAACCTAACGGCTCGTGTCTGATAACACGAGAATCAAGTTTAAAGCCACTTTGTTCCAAACGCTTTTTAGAACGGGGATGGCAGGAATAAAGTATAGGCATATCGTATTTTTCAGCAAGTTTATTTATAGCGGTAAACAAACTTATAAAATTCTTTTCGGTATCAATATTTTCTTCTCTGTGTGCTGAAAGAAGAATATATTTTTTAGGAGTTAAATTTAGTTTTTTAAGAATATCACTTGCTTCGATATCTTTAAGATTTTGATGTAAAACTTCTGCCATAGGAGAGCCTGTAACATAGGTTCTTTCCTTTGGCAAACCGCACTCGGCAAGGTATCTGCGAGCATGTTCAGAATAAGCCAGATTTACATCAGAAATAATATCGACTATTCGGCGGTTAGTTTCCTCTGGCAAACATTCGTCTTTGCACCTGTTCCCTGCTTCCATATGGAAAATAGGAATATGCAATCGCTTTGCCGGAATAGCAGAAAGACATGAATTTGTATCGCCCAAAATCAAAAGTGCATCAGGTTTAATTTGAGACATTAACTTGTAAGAACAGTTGATAATATTGCCGACTGTAGCACCCAAATCATCACCAACCGCATCCATATATACTTCGGGTAACTTGAGTTTTAAATCGTCAAAAAACACACCGTTTAGGTTATAATCATAATTTTGACCGGTGTGTGCTAAAATTGTATCAAAATATTTACGGCACTTATTTATAACCGCAGTAAGCCTGATTATCTCAGGACGGGTACCGACAATTATAAGAAGTTTCAACTTACCGTTGTTTTTAAAAGAAATATCACTGTAATCAAGTTTCATATTTTTCTCCATTCCAGCATTTATTTTTTACTGTAAACTCAAACATTTTCGCCGAAAGTATCCGGATGATTTTGATTAAATGTTTCGTTAGCCCACATAAGAGTTACTAACCGTTCAGTTTCACTTAAATTTATAATATTATGCGTATAGCCGGGCAGCATATGAACTGCTTCGATTTTTTCGCCGCTGACCTCAAAATTAAGTATTTCGTCAGTACCGATTTTTCGCTCTTGTATCAGTGCATGTCCCGAAACAACGATAAAAAATTCCCATTTGCTATGATGCCAATGTTGTCCTTTGGTTATACCGGGTTCGGAAATATTCACGCTGAACTGTCCGTTATTCTTTGTTTTAAGCAATTCGGTAAAAGAGCCACGGTTATCAATGTTCATTTTTAACGGAAAAGCCACTTTTTCTTTCGGAAGATAAGAAAGATATGTGGAATAAAGTTTTTTAGCAAAACTGCCGTCAGGTATTTCGGGCATTATCAAAGTTTTTGTTTGCTCCCTGAACAATTCAAGCAAATCAACTATTTCCCCAAGAGTCACAAAATGGGTTGTAGGTACCGCACAATACCGACCGTCATTTTTAAGTACGGTTTTAACACCGTCAAACTCGCATCTATGCTCCTTATTCTCTAAAAGGTCAAGCATTTCGCAAACCAAATCATCTATATACAAAAGTTCAAGTTGTGTTGTTCTGTCGTTCACAACAATCGGTAAATCATTTGCAATATTATTGCAAAATGTAGCAACGGCACTATTATAATTTGGTCTGCACCATTTACCGAAAAGATTTGGGAAACGGTAAATAAAGACTTTCGCACCTGTACTTGCCGAGTAATCAAAAAACAGGTTTTCACCTGCGAGTTTTGATTTTCCGTAATCACTATCGCCATATCTGCCTATTAGCGTTGCTTGAATTGAAGAAGATAGCATAACTGGGCATTTATTATCATGCTTTTTAAGTGTATCTAACAGTTTTGAAGCAAAACCAAAATTTCCCGACATAAACTCTTCGTCATTTTTAGGTCTGTTTACACCGGCAAGATTAAAGACAAAATCAGCCTTTTTACAGTAAAAATCCAAATCTGCATCCGAAGAGTCCAAATCATATTCGAAAACTTCGTCAATAGTTAAATCGGGCCGAGTTCTGTCTTTATTGTTTTTTATATTATTTAAAGATACACAAAGATTTTTGCCGACAAAGCCTTTTGCTCCGGTAACAAGAATGTTCATAAAAACTCCTTAAAACACAAAATTATTTTTTAAGTTCTTCTTGAATATAGGCAAGTTCGGCAATTTTTGCTTTTGTTTCTTCAACATTTAAAAGCCTTGTGTTATTGGAGTTAAACTCAGAAAGTGCATTGCGTTTTTCATCGCCGTCGCTAAAGTATTTATCATAATTAAGACCGCGATTATCGGCAGGTACACGGTAAAAATCACCAAGGTCAATAGCCTTTGCACATTCCTCGTTTGTAAGCAATGTTTCGTATAATTTTTCACCGTGTCTTATACCGATGACTTTTATATCGTCCTTATTGCCGCCAAACAACTCACATACAGCCTCAGCCTGAGTTCTGATAGTACAAGCAGGTGCTTTCTGAATAAACAAGTCGCCTGTTTCGCCATTTTCAAATGCAAATAAAACAAGGTCAACGGCCTCTTCCAAAGACATAATAAATCTTGTCATATTAGGGTCGGTTAAGGTTATCGGCTTTTTATTTCTTATTTGGTCAATCCAAAGCGGTATAACCGAGCCACGGCTACACATAACATTGCCGTAGCGGGTGCAACAAATTTTTGTCTTTCCGCTTGTTCTGCTTTTTGCAATAGCAACTTTTTCCTCTAATGCTTTTGAAATTCCCATAGCATTTATCGGATATGCGGCTTTATCGGTAGATAAACAAATTACCGATTTAACACCGGCATCTATTGCAGCAGTTAAAACATTATCCGTACCGATAACATTTGTTCTGACTGCTTCCATAGGGAAAAATTCACAGGAAGGAACCTGCTTTAAAGCAGCCGCATGAAAAACATAATCAACGCCCGACATTGCAGGTCTTATCGAAGAAAGATCACGAACATCGCCGATATAAAACTTGATTTTTTCAGCCACCTCAGGCATTCTTGCCTGAAATTCATGTCTCATATCGTCCTGCTTTTTTTCATCACGGGAAAAAATTCTGATTTCTCCAATATCGGTACGCAAAAAACGGTTTAAAACCGCATTTCCGAAAGAACCTGTTCCGCCGGTTATTAAAAGAACCTTATCTTTAAAAATATTCATACTTTTCCCTCTTAAAATCATTATTTTATGCAAAATATTCTTTAAAAAATATAATAACATAATTAAATTCAAATTTCAACAATTTATATACAAAAATAAAGTCCACACATAAAAAGTGCGGACTTTGTGAAAATTGTTTTAAATACCGAAAACCTTTTTTGCATTAAGCGAAAGTATTTGTTCTTTTTCTTTGTTATTTAAGTCAAGAGACAAAAATCGTTCTAATTCCTTTTTAGGCGACCACATCGGAAAATCGGTGCCGAAAAGAACACGGTCTACACCGTATCTTCGAATAATGGTAAGTATCTCTTGGTCAGAAAGTTTAAAAAAACTCGAAGAACAGTCAACAAACAGATTTTTATGTCCCGATAAAAGTTTAGAGGCTTCATCCCAAATACTATAGCCGCCAAAATGGGCTCCGATTACCGTTAATTCAGTGTAAATTTCAAGTATTGGCAAAAGACGGTTAGGATTAGAATTATCATATCTGTTATCGCCAGTATGCATAAGAATAGGCAGATTTTCCTTTTCGCACAGTTCATAAATCTTTAAACATCTGTAATCGTCAATTTTAAAGCCTTGAATATCCGGGTGAAGTTTTACACCTTTAAGCCCAAGTTGCTTAATATATTTTACATCTTCGCCTATATTATCGCTATCCGGATGCAAAGTTCCAAGACCTACAAGTCTGCCATTCGATTTTTTGACTTCTTCTGATATAAATCTGTTAATCGAAGCAACCTGTTTTGGTGTTGTAGCAACCGACTGAACTATTGAAATATCAATTCCGCAGTCATCATTGCATTTTAAAAGTTCGCTTACAGTACCCTTTTCATTAGACTTTACACCGTAAAAATTATCGGTATGCTCTACGGCTTTTGATGCGATTTTTTCAGGGTATATATGGCAATGCGAATCAATAACAAAAAACTTATTATCAATCATTCTCTTCGCTCATATATAATTGTATCCTGCATCAATAGCCTTTTTGTTTATTTCCAAAAGATTTTGATGTCGTGCAGATACAATTTTTGCAAGTACATTATCAATTTCGGAATAAGAAACAACATTTGTTTCTTTTATAAGTTTTCCGATAATAATCATATTAGCAAGTGTCGGTGCATTGATTTCGTTTGCCATAGATGTTGCAGGGATATAAAAAACAGTTACATCATCCCTATTGACTTTACGGGTAACAAGTGATGAATCAACAATAATTACACCGCCCGGAACAACATTATTCTCGTATTTATCAAGCGACGGCAAATTCATTGCTATCAAAATATCCGGCTTTGTAACGATAGGAGAACCAACAGGTTCATCGGATATAATTACACTGCAATTAGCCGTACCGCCACGCATTTCGGGACCGTAGGAAGGCAACCAACTCAACTGCTTATTTTCGTGCAAACCGATATGAGCCAAGAGTTTTCCGGCAAAAAGGACACCTTGACCGCCAAATCCGGCGATTAGTATTTCTTTTGTCATTATTTTTCCTCCTTTGAACGGTCTTTATATACACCTAACGGGTAGTATGGAATCATTTTTTCGTCAACCCATTTAAGTGCTTCAGTAGGTGTAAGCCCCCAGTTGGTAGGACAAGAAGAAACAACCTCAATAAGAGAAAATCCTTTCTTGTCAACCTGATTTTGGAATGCCTTTAATATTGCTTTTTCCGCTTTTTTAACATTTGCTACACTATTAACGGCAACACGCTCAATGTATTCGGGTCCGTCTAAGGTTGCGAGCATTTCGCAAACTCTGATTGGATAACCTGCAACCGAAACATCACGACCGTAGGGCGATGTTTGGGTAATTTGTCCGGGAAGCGAAGTCGGAGCCATTTGACCGCCTGTCATACCGTAGATTGCATTATTTACAAAGATTACGGTTATATTTTCATTTCTTGTTGCGGCGTGGACAGTTTCAGCCATACCGATTGAAGCCAAGTCGCCATCGCCCTGATATGTAAAAATAATATTATCGGGGCATGAACGCTTAAGTCCTGTTGCAACGGCAGGAGCACGGCCATGAGCCGCCTCAACCATATCGCATCTGAAGTAATTATATGCCATAACAGCACAACCAACCGGTGCTACACCGACTGTATTACCCTCAATACCCAACTTATCAATGGCATTGGCAACAAGTCTATGTATTATTCCGTGAGTACAACCGGGGCAATAATGTGTTTCACAATCAACTAAACTTTTCGGTCTTTCAAAAACTACCATTATTTTGTTCCTCCCTGCATTTTAATAATAGAATCAAGTACCTGTTCGGGAGAAGGTATCATTCCTCCGGCACGGTTACAAAGCACGGTAGGTTTCTCGCAATTTGAAGCGAGTTTAATGTCCTCTATCATTTGTCCCATAGAGAGTTCAACAGATATAAACCCTTTAACCTTCTTTGCGGCTTCTGCAATAGGCTTTTCCGGGAACGGCCAAACCGTAATAGGACGAATCATTCCGGCTTTAATACCCTGTTTTCTTGCCTCTTTGACAGCATTTTTCGCAACTCTCGCCGCAATTCCGAAAGCAACAACACAGATTTCTGCATCATCCATCATATAACTTTCATATCTTGCCTCGTTTTTCTTAACTTCTTCATATCTTTGATATCTTTCAAAATTCTTTTCCTCAAGAACTTCGGGAACCAAATACAAAGAGTTTACGATATTATGTTCCCTCTTCATTTTAGTGCCTGTTACTGCCCAAGGTTTTTTCGTAGTGCTGTTTTTAGGCTCAGGAAGAAGAACAGGTTCCATCATCTGTCCCATAGTTCCGTCTGCCAAAATCATAGCAGGCATTCTATACTTATCGGCAAGGTCAAAAGCAAGTGAGGTCAAGTCAGCCATTTCCTGTACTGAAGACGGAGTAAGAACTATCAAATGGTAATCGCCGTGTCCGCCGCCTTTTGTTGCCTGAAAATAATCAGACTGCGACGGCTGAATACCGCCAAGACCCGGACCGCCTCTTTGAAC
>DFHZ01000097.1 GCA_002371985.1 Ruminococcaceae bacterium UBA3710
AGAAAATGGTGATTATTATGATTGCTTTAATTATCAGTTTTTTATTTGCTGTATTGCAGACATTTTTGCTTAAAAACTTAATGTCGGCGATAACATCCGGCAATAGAAGAAAAAGTTTTGGGCTCTTCTTTCTCAAATTTGTTTTATACGGTGTTGCAATAGCACTGTTTATGTTTAAATATATGCAGTTTGCCGTATTCTGCCTTTGCGGTTTTGCAGCAGGAATGCCTCTTACCGCAATAACTCTTTTTATCTACTATTCGTTTATAAAAAAACAATAATTTTTCGGAGATGAAATTATTTGGGATTCTTGAATGTTGTTGAAATCTGCGTTTCTTCAATTTGTCTTGCCTTGGGAATTGCCGGTCTTGCTTTTTCAAAATCTTCAAAAGCAGTAGGCGACGACCCTAAAAAAGCAAAGAAACGCAAAAGACTCTTTACCGTTTTAACGCTATTCGGGGGTTGGTTCCTTATCGGAACTTTAATTTCTGTAATAAGCAACAAAAAAAGCGGTATTGAAATTGAGTTTTCTCTTCTTAGTGAGAGATTAAATATTTTCGGGTTTTCACTTGCCGAAACATCTGTAATTTCCATCTGTATTACTGCAATAGTTTTGGTGTTATCGCTTGTTTTCAGGTTTTTTATTTTCCCAAAATTTACATTTGATAACCCTAAGGGCATACAAAACCTGCTCGAGATTGCAGTTGAATCAATGGACAAGTTTGCAAAGAGTAATTTAATGGATTATTCGGGAGTTTTAGCACCGTATATGTTCACGCTCGGCGTATTTATGATATTTTCCGCCGCAAGTGAATTATTCGGTTTAAGGGCTCCGACATCCGACATAGTTACTACCTTTGCAATGGGAATAATTACATTTGCTCTCATAAATTTCTTTGGAATAAAGAAAAAAGGTATCGGCGGAAGAATAAAGGGAATGGCGTCGCCTACCCCTCTTGTTTTTCCTATGAAAATACTAAGCGATATAGCAGTCCCCGTTTCACTTGCATGTCGTCTTTTCGGAAATATGCTCGGCGGAATGATAGTTATGGACCTTTTAAAGTCTGCTCTCGGCGGATACGCAACCGGTATTCCGGCTGTTGCAGGAATTTACTTTAATCTATTCCACCCTATAATTCAAGCCTATATATTTATTGTTTTGTCTATGACCTTCATTAATGAAGCGATAGAATAAAGATTTTTAATTTAAGGAGATAAAATTTATGAACGCTATTGGTGCAGGACTTGCAATGTTGACTGCTTTAGGAGCAGGATTCGGTATGTGTATGGCAACAGCAAAGGCCGTTGAATCGGTGGCTCGTCAGCCTGAAGCCTCGGGTAAAATCAACTCTATTCTTCTTTTGGGTTGTGCTCTTGCAGAGTCAACCGCAATTTATGCATTCGTTATCGCACTTGTTCTTGCGGTAAAATAAGAGGTAAGTTGCAATGAACATTAATCTATCCGAAACAGTCGTAGATTTAATTATCAATATTTTAAATATTGTTATTCTTTTCTTGATTGTTAAGGCTTTGGTTTATAAGCCTGTTCGCAAGTTTTTAGATGACAGAAGAGCCAAAGTAAACGAAGAAACCTCAAAGGCTCAAAAAATTCTCGACCAAGCAAACGAAGCTCTTAAAAGCAAGGACACCATTATTGAAGAAAGTCGGAAAAATGCCGAAATTGAGGCTCAAAAGACCTTTGAAGAAGCAAAGAACAATGCTGATTTCATAATTGCCGAAGCCAAAAAGAATGCTAAAATCATTGAGGAAAAATCAGCAGAGGAAATTAAATCTCAAAAGGAAAATATGATTCACTCTTCTAAAAATGAAATTGCCGAACTCGCAGTAAATATAGCCGAAAAAATTCTCGAAAGAGAAACAAACGAAGAAGATACAAAGAGAATAATCAACGAATTTTTTGACGAGGCAAATATATGACTATTACCATAACCGTACCTGCAAATATAACCGACGAAACCTACAATGAAATTTGTGAAGGGTTTAAAAAGAGATACGGAAACGATATTACCTTTTTAAAGGAAACGGACGAAAAAATTATCGGCGGATTTATTGCCGAAGCAAACGGTATTGTTTACGACACTACCATCCGTTCCAAGTTAAATATGGTTAAAAAGGTTATTACCGAATAACAGTTTTATCGGAGGCAAATTATGTCCGAATATATGCCCGAAGGCATTAGTGCTTTTCTGAAAAAGCGACTTTCTGAACATACAGTTCAAACTATTAAATATAAATACGGAACGGTCATCAAAACCGGCGACGGCGTTGCCCGTATAAGCGGTCTGCCAGAAACGAAATACGGTGAACTCTTGCGTTTTGAAAACGGAACCTACGGTATGGTTCTTGACCTTGAAGAGAACCGTTTGGGTGCTGTTATATTAGATACCGGAGATACAGTTTCCGAGGGCGATACGGTTATCGGCACGGGAAGAGTCGCCGAAGTGCCTGTCGGGAACGAACTTTTAGGCAGGGTTGTAGACCCTATCGGCAGACCTCTTGACGCAAGACCACTTATAGCAAACGAATATAGTGCCTTAGAACAACCTGCACCTAAAATAATCGAACGCAGACCTGTTGATACACCGCTTAAAACCGGTATTCTTGCTATTGACAGTATGATTCCTATAGGTATGGGTCAGCGTGAACTTATAATAGGCGACCGTCAAACGGGTAAAACCTCTATTGCTATTGATACTATACTTAATCAGAAAGACTCTGATGTTATTTGTATCTATTGTGCCATAGGTCAAAAGGCTTCAACCGTTTCTTCTGTTATTGATACGCTTAAAAGCAAGGGTGCATTGGAATATACAACCGTTGTCGTTTCTACCGCTTCCGACTCACCGGCTATGCAGTATCTATCGCCTTTTTCAGCCACAAGCATTGCCGAACATTTTATGAAAAACGGAAAAAATGTTCTTGTTATCTATGACGATTTGTCAAAACACGCTGTTGCATACAGAACTATGTCCCTGCTTCTTCACAGACCGCCCGGCAGAGAAGCATATCCGGGTGATATATTTTATCTTCATAGCAGACTTTTGGAACGAAGTGCCTGTCTTTCAAAAGATTTGGGTGGCGGTACTCTTACCGCTCTGCCTATTATTGAAACAATGGGCGGAAACATTTCGGCTTATGTTCCTACTAATGTAATTTCAATCACAGACGGTCAGATATACCTTGAAAACGAGTTGTTTAACAGCGGTATCAGACCTGCCATTAACACGGGTCTTTCGGTTTCCCGTGTCGGCCGTGCCGCACAAAGCAATTCTATGAAAAAGGTTTCGGGTACTCTGCGTATTGAATTATCAAAATTCAGAGAAATGGCAGTTTTTGCCCGTTTTGGCAGTGATGTTGATGTAACTACGGCTAAAATGTTAAAACGAGGTGCCGTTTTAACCGAATTATTTAAACAAGAAAAATCAAAACCGTACAGCAATTTTGAAGAAACGGCGTTATTACTCGCCTATAAAACAGGTGTATTTGAAGATATTGAACTTAAAAATCTTAAAAAGTTTTGTTCTCTTATGCTTGAATATGTTAAAACCGACTCTTCTGCTGCGGCATCAAAAATAAACACCTCAGGCAATATGGATGAAAGCGACGAAAGAGCCTTGGTAAGTTCTATTTTAGAATTTAAGGAAAGTTATAATGAGTAATATAAGCGAACTGAAAAACCGCCTTAACGCAATAAAGCAAACAAGACAAATAACGGGTGCTATGTACCTGCTTTCAACATCCCGTATGAAAAAATCTATGCAGAATATTGATTTCAATCTTACTTATATGCATAAACTGCGTTCAACTATGAAAGATATTCTTTCAAAAGCAGAAAGCAACGATATGCATAACAGATTTATAGAAAAACAGGATGAAGGCATAACACTTTATATCACTATAACTTCTGATAAAGGTCTTTGCGGAAGTTACAATTCCGATATAGTAAATATGGCGGCAGACCTGATTAAAAAAAGCGGGGATTCTATCCTGCTATCGGTAGGCTCACAGGGTAATATGCTCTTTAAAAATATCGGAATAACCCCCGATTATAATTGGACCGATATTTTATCTCACCCCTCACTTTATATGGCAAGTGAGATTTCAAAAACAATTATCGGTTTATATAAAAAACACGAAGTCAACGAAGCATTCGTTATTTTTACGGAGTATAAAAATCCTTCCGTTCAAACACCTGTTTGCAAAAGAATTCTTCCTCTTTTAAAAAAAGATTTTCTTGATGTTGAATACGATTATAAATATATTACTTTCCCGATATACGAACCGTCTATGGATGAAGTTTTTGATTTAATGGTTCCGCAATATGTTACGGGATTTATGTATGATGTGTTTATGCAATCGGCGGCATGTGAAAACTCGGCTCGTATGAAAGCCATGCAGAATGCTACCGATAATGCAGACGAAATGATAGAGAATTTATCGGCAAAAATAAATGCCGAAAGACAACTTGCCATAACCAATGAAATTATTGAAATTTCTTCGGCTACTGATATTTCGGGGGCAGTATAATGAATCAAAAGTTTATAGGTAAAATTATAAAAATTCAAGGACCTGTTATCGACTGTAAATTTGAAGGCAATATTCCGCCTATCAATTCTTTACTCACGGTTGAAAACTTAAACAAACATATGGAAGTTGCACTGCATTCGGGGGACGGTGTTGTAAGAACTATCGCTCTTGAAGCCACCGAGGGACTATGTTGCGGACTTGAAGTTTCGGGTAACGGCGACGGCATTAAAGTTCCCGTAGGAGACAGTGTAATCGGCAGAAGCATAGATGTTTTGGGAAGACCTATTGACGGCAAGGGCGAAATTAAGGCAGAACAGTATAATTCAATTCACGCAAAGGCTCCAAGCCTCGAAGAACAAAAAGGTGCCAATAAAATTCTCGAAACCGGAATTAAGGTAATAGACCTTTTAGTCCCTTATGCAAAGGGCGGTAAAATAGGTCTCTTCGGCGGAGCCGGAGTCGGAAAAACCGTTTTGATTATGGAAATGATTCACAACATTGCCACTAATCACGGCGGTTATTCGGTATTTGCCGGAGTCGGAGAGCGTTCAAGAGAAGGCAACGAACTTATTTCAGATATGGAAAAAAGCGGTGTTATAAACAACACTATACTTGCGTTCGGACAGATGAACGAGCCTTCGGGAAGCCGTATGAGAATTGCCATGACAGGGCTTACCGAAGCCGAATACTTAAGGGATGAAAAGAAGCAGGATGTACTGCTGTTTATCGACAATATTTACCGTTTTATACAGGCAGGAAATGAGGTTAGTGCAATGCTCGGCCGTCTTCCTGCGGCTGTCGGATACCAACCTACCCTTGCTAATGAACTCGGCGAAATCGAAGAGCGAATTGCCTCAACGAAAAACGGGTCTATCACATCAGTTCAAGCGGTATATGTCCCTGCGGATGACCTTACGGATCCTGCACCTGCTACTATATTCAATCATCTTGATGCGACAACCGTTCTTTCAAGAAGCATTGCCGAGCAGGGTATTTATCCTGCCGTTGACCCTCTTGAGTCAACAAGCAGAGTATTAGAGCCCGAAATTGTCGGCAAAAAGCATTACAGGGTAGCACGGGCAGTCGGCGAATGTTTGCAACGCTATGCCGACCTTAAAGACATTATCGCCATTCTCGGTATGGAAGAACTGTCAGCCGAGGACAGACTTACGGTATACAGAGCAAGAAAAATTCAGAATTTCCTCTCGCAGCCTATGTTTGTAGCATCGGCTTTTACGGGTGTGGAAGGAAAATTTGTAAAACTTAAAGATACAATAGAGGGTTTCAGGCAAATAGTTGACGGCGAAGCCGATGATATTCCCGAACTTGCTTTTTCTATGGTAGGTACGATAGAAGAAGCAAGAGAAAAGGCGAAAACTCTTTAATACTCCGTTTTTAATATTTGAGAGGTGGGACTATGAGCGAATTTAATCTCGAAATTTTAACTCCTGAAAAGCAGTTCTTTTCAGGGGCAGTTGAAGACGCTATATGCCCTACTTCCGACGGAGATATTGAAATACTCAAAGGGCATCAAAATCTTGTTGCCGCTTTGGGTCGGGACGAAATCAAACTCAAAATAAACGGCGAGTGGAAAACCGCTGTTGTTGAGGACGGCTTTTTTGAGGTCAGACCCGACAAGGTTATTATTTTTGCTATGTATTGCGACGATATAAGCGACTATAAATCGGCAAAGGCAAAACGAGAGGAAACAATAAAAAGAGAGCAAGAAATTTATAAAGAAAATCTTTCAAAAGAAAAAATAAATAATATTGATATTTCAAAATTCATTATTTCTGCACACAGAAGAAATAAAAGTATAAATTTCAAATAAATTTTATCGAAATTATTAGAAGGGTGAGAGAATTTTATTCTCTCACCCTTCTATTTTTAAAAAGTATATTTAATCAAGAAGCATACGGTCATTATCAAGGGTAGTTCCTGCCGCATTTTTGAATGCAACAAGCAGGTCTGAAACCGTAAGTTTTGAACGCTCTTCCCCCGAAGTATCAAATATGATTTTTCCTTTATCCATCATAATCGTCCTTGTTCCGAGGTCCAAAGCCGACTGCATATTATGAGTAATCATAAGGCAGGTTAAATTGTTTTCGCTTACTATTGTCTTTGTAAGATTTATAACCTTTTCGGCAGTTGCAGGGTCGAGTGCCGCCGTATGTTCGTCGAGCAGTAAAAGTTTTGGCGGATTTATAGTTGCCATAAGAAGTGTTATCGCCTGTCGCTGACCGCCCGATAATAGTCCCATCGGGCTTTGCATACGGTCTTCAAGTCCCATATCAAGACAGGCTATCTTCTCACGAAATAGTTTCTTATCGTCAGCCGAAACACCCGAAAGCCAACCGCCGTGCCCACAGGCAAGTGCAAGGTTTTCTTCTACGGTCATTCCCGGTGCCGTGCCTTTCATCGGGTCTTGAAAAAGTCTGCCGATTTTCTTTGCCCTTTTATGCTCAGGCATAAGGGTTATATCCTTGCCGTCAAGTAATACCGAGCCGGTATCGGTTATAAATGTTCCGGCGATTGCATTAAACAAGGTTGATTTACCGGCACCGTTCGCACCGATAACCGTTATAAAATCACCCGATTTAACATTAAGAGAAAGATTGTCAAGGGCAAGTTTTGCCGTAGCCGTACCGGGGTTAAATGTTTTGGAAATATTATTTATATTAAGCATTGTATCAGCCACGAACTTCACCGCCGTTTCTATGCTTTAACCGTCTTTTTATCATTGGTAACTGTTTTTTGAAATACGGTGTTGAAATTGCAATTACAACAATTAAGGAATAAACAAGTTTTAAGAGATTTGTATCTATCTTAAGTGCAAGTGCTATGGCATAGATAAGACGGAAAATAATTGTTCCGAGCACCGCACCAAGGCAACGCACCGCTATACTTCCCTCGCTTATGAAAACTCCGCCTATAAGAAGTGAAGCAAGAGCCATTGTTACCATACCTCCGCCGACATTTATATCGGCAGAATTTGTATATTGTATAAAAAGGCAACCTGAAAGAGCCGTCATAGACCCCGAAATACAAAGTCCTGTAATTATCGTCATTACGGGGTTTATAGAGGAAGAGCGAACCATTTCGGGGTTATCGCCGGTTGCGTGAATGGCAAGACCTAATTTAGTCCTTAAAAAGAAGGACAAAAATGTAATTACTATTATTACAAAGGCACCGGCAACTATAAGTGCCGAATACTGAACAAACGGTGATTTAGGCATTCTTTCAAACGCATTTTCAAAACCCATTCTCGCCTTTTCGCCGAAAACTCGTCTTACAATAGAAAATATCGTTTCATTTCTGAAAATATTTATTGTAGATTTGCCCATAATTACAATATTTACACTATAAAGTCCAGTATTCACGATAATTCCCGACAAAAGACTGTTTACGCCCATTTTTGTCTGCAAAACGGCAGTAACAAGTCCCGAAAGGGCCCCTGCCAAAAGTGCGGCAGGTATTGCTAAATAAGGATGTCCCGAAGCCGCCATAACTCCGCCTACGGCAACACCCAAAGTATAGCACCCGTCGGTAGAAAGGTCGCATATATTAAGCATTGTATAACTTAAAAACAATGCCAGAACGACAAGAGAATTGATAAGACCTACTTCTATCGCCGCCTGATCACGGTTCCACGATAACACACCAAATAAATGGAGAAGAATTATCACGACAAGAAGTATGAGTATCGGCGAAATCTTGCCGAGTGTTTTCAAATACTTATTATCTGATTTTAAACTCATTTTCAAAAACTGTTCCCTTACGCTTAAAAAAATTACTTATCAAAGTTTTCTGCTGTCTTTATAGGAAGTACCTTTGAGCAAAGAGGAGCAAATAATTCAGATAATTTTTCAAAATCATATCCGATAGCCTTTGCCGTTTCTTCGTTGATAGTTGCTATGCCGTTATCAAATGTCTTAACAGGTATAGACGAAGGGCTCTTTCCGTTTACAAGAATATCCGCAACTATTTTTGCGGTTTCTTTTCCTAAATTTGCATAATCTACGCCGTATCCTAAAAATGCTCCGTTTAATGCGAAAGAATCGGCACCTGTATAGTGAGGAATTTTTGCATCGGCGAATATTTTATAAATTGAAAGTTCTGCTGCCATAATCGAATTATCGGTAGGAGTAAATACGGCATCAACCTTTTCCGAAACAAGTTGTTCGGCGGCAAGTTTGATTTCCTCTATTGTTGCACCGTTTGCTTCGGCAACCTTAATACCTGCGTCTTCGAGGAATTTCTTAGCATCTTTAACAGGGGTAGCGGAAGAATCCTGACCCAAATCGTAAAGAAGACCTACCTTTTTGACATCGGGATTAAGTTTTTTAATCAAATTCAAAACTGCTTCTGTATTAAGATAATCCGATGTGCCGGTTATGTTTGCTTCGGGGTTTTCGAGAGATTTAACAAGACCTACGGAAATCGGGTCTGATACTGCGGAAAACACAACAGGTATATCGCTGTTTGCCGTTTGTGCTTGCATAGCCATTGCAACAGGTGTTGCAACACCAATCATTAAGTCAACCTTATCAGATTTAAACTCTTCAATGATTTGTTGCAAAAGAGAACTATCAGCATTGCAGTTTTCAACCGTTACATCAAACTCAACATCATTTGCTTTTGCTATTGATTTAAGTTCGGACTGTATGTTGTCTACAATCTGGTTAAGGGAAGCATCGTCAACATAGTTGCAGATACCCACCTTAAAAGTCTTTTTGGCAGTTTCACCTTTTTCTCCGCACCCTGCAAGAAGCGAAATGCAGGAAATCACCAAAACGATTGATAAAATAATTGACAGTGTCTTTTTCATAATGAATTACTCCTTTATACAATAATATTTATATTTGCTTTTTAATAAAATATTTCAGTTTTGCCATCGTACCGTCAATAAAAACATAAGCCGCTCTCCTTAAATAAAAATAACAAAAAAGTCCCATCCCTTAAAAGGGACAAGACTTTAAATATCCTGCGGTACCACCCTAATTGACGAAATAACCGTCCACTCTGCCTCATACAAACATACGAGCCGCATTTTAACGATTGCGTAACCGTCGACTACTACTAACAGAAATGCTTTCGGTCGCCCTCATAAGTCCATTCATTTGAAACCGAATTATCGCCATCCCACCGTCGGCGACTCTCTTAAAACGCGGGAAATCAAACTACTACTCTTAATCGCTGGTTTTTCTTTATGCGTTCATTTTAACAAACAAAATTCCGTTTGTCAATCATTTTTTTTAAAATTTTTTCAAAAGCCCTATCTGTCGAGCTTCAAGAGCCTGAAAAAGAAGAATGTAAGATATCTCATGACCGTTATCTCCGCAAAGGCGAAAACAACGCAAAGCATAACGCCCCTGTTTGAAAACTCGGTCAGCATGAAAAGGTCGCGAAGCTGGGGAACGAGGGCGAAAAGGATAAATCCCAAAACGCACCCGATAAGAACGGTTATCTTGTATCCGTTAAGCGGTTTTGAAACATGGTGAAGGATAAGGAAACCTACTATCGCGAGAAGATATGTGCTTGCGATACCGACATCCTTGCCCGAAATGTTAAAGACATCTCCGAAAACTACCAGCGCCGCTATCGACATAAAGGATGTAAGGGAAGCCGGAAGCGCCGTCATAACGGTCCGTTTAAGGAAATTCTGACTTTGCTTTTTAGTGTTTGTTTCAAGGGATAAAAGGAAGGCGGGAACGCCGATATTGAAAAGGGATACGAGAGAGACCTGCGAGGGCGAGAGGGGATAGGTAAAGAACATGGCGATCGAGTAGATGGCAAGAAAAGCCGAGAACATATTTTTGTATAAAAAGAGGGTCGCCGAGCGGGTAATGTTGTTTACTATCTGCCGCCCCTGGGTCACGATGCTTTTCATTCTCGAAAAATCCGAGTCGAGCAGAACTATCTGCGCCGCCTGCCTTGCGGCGTCGCTTCCCGTACCCATTGCGATAGAGCAGTCCGCCTCTTTCATGGCGAGGATATCGTTGACGCCGTCGCCGGTCATGGCAACTGTATGTCCGTCTTCTTTTAAGGCACGGACAAACATGCGTTTCTGTGCAGGTGTGACACGGCCGAAAACGGTGTATTCCCGGACGGCGTGCCGGATATCGTCCATCGTCTCCAGGGTGGATGCATCTACATACAGGCCTGCATTGTGAATCCCCGCCTGTGTAGCCACTTCCGACACGGTCAGCGGGTTGTCACCGGAAATGACCTTGATGTCCACTCCCTGATTGTGGAAATAGCGGAAGGTTTTGTCCGCATCTTTCCGGATCTTATTGGCGATCACAACGAGGGCCAGCGGTGTGATCGGAGCAGTGAGTGCCTGACCGTCCGGTTCTCCTTTATAGGAGGCAAGCACCAGCACACGGAATCCCTTCCCGGTATGTTCCTCAATTTCTTCTCTATATGTTTCGAATTGTTCTTTTAGGATAAATTCAGGAGCGCCAAGTACATACGCGTGATCTTCAAACGTGACGCTGCTGTACTTAAAGGCGGATGAAAAACCTGTAACGGTAATCGGTCTGGCCGAACCCGGGTGTGTAAAGAAAGCCTGCAGGGCTT
>DFHZ01000140.1 GCA_002371985.1 Ruminococcaceae bacterium UBA3710
GCAGCATCGGTTTTAGTGTTTACACTACTTGCAAATATTGTTTTATTACCGCTTAGTATCAAAAGTCAGAAATCAACCGTACAGCAAACAAGAATTAAACCAAAACTTGATGAACTTAAAAAGCGTTACGGTGATGATAAAAAGAAACTTGCCGAAGCACAACAGAAACTCTATCAGGACGAGGGAATTTCAATGTCGGGTGGCTGTCTACCGATGGTATTCCGTCTTGTCTTTATGATTAGTATTTATAATCTTATAAACAGACCGCTGACCTATTTAATGAATATTGATTCAAAGGTTATTACGGCAGCACAGAAGTTTTTGGATATAAAAACAAGTGGCACAGGTGCTGAACTTGAAATAATAGGCAGAGCCAATGAGTTGACCTCTTCAAAATTCGATGCCATCAGAAACGGGCTTAAAACTATTGATTTTAACCTGTTTGGTATTGACCTTACGGCTACTCCGAAATTCTCATTTGATTTTTCACAGGCTCAACTTATCTGGCTTATTCCGCTTGGTGCATTTTTAGCCCAGATTATAACAAGTATAATCTCGATGGCTATTCAAAAGAAGAATAATCCGGATGCTCCGAGTATGGCAACTATGATGCTTACTATGCCTTTAATTACTTTGTTTATAGGCTTCAGACTTCCGGGCGGTGTAGGATTTTATTGGATTTGTTCTTCTCTTATCGGCGGACTTATCCAGTCGGCTATTCAAATCCTCTACGGACCTCAAAGAATGCTTGCTAATGAGAGAGCAAAGGAACTAAAAAAACAAATTGAGTTTGAAACAAAGCAAATTGCAAAATCCAATGACAGCAAAAATATATTAAACGGTGAAGAAATAAAATAGGAGGTTATAAATTTGATTAAAGAAGCAAGAGGCTTTGGAGAAGATATTTCCGAAGCACAAGAAAATGCGAGAAAAAATCTGGGCGTTTCGCTTGATGCAGATGTTCAGTTTGAAATAATATCTCAAAGTAAGAAAAAGATATTGGGTATTTTCGGCGGTTCCAAAGCAGAGGTAAGAGCCTATGTAGAACTTCCGGATGCTCCTCAAAAGAAGGTTAAGGCCCCGAAAGCAGAAAAGGCTAATAAAAAGACAGAAAAGGTGCCAGAAAAAAAGCAGACCGCTAAAAAAGAAGAACCAAAAGAGCAGAAAAAGGAGCAAATTACCGAAGAATTAAAGGACGAGTCCTTGATTGATAAAAACAGTAAAACATACAGAGCAATTACCTATTTAAAGAGCATTCTTAAAGAATTCGGTTGCGAAGATATAACAGTAAAGGCTCTCGAAAAGGAAAACAGTGCATTTATTTCTTTTGACGGTAAGGGTCTTGGTGCCGTAATAGGCAGAAGAGGAGAAACCCTTGATGCACTTCAGTATCTGGCAGGTCTTGCGGCAAATGATGTCGGCGGTTATTTCAAGGTATCTCTTAATATCGGCGATTATCGTGAAAAGCGTGAAAAAGCCCTGATCGGTTTGGCAGGCAGAGTTGCAAAACAGGTGCTTGAAACCGGCAGAAGCAGGGCTTTGGAGCCTATGAATCCATACGAACGCAGAATTATTCATACGGCTATACAGGAAATCGAAGGTGTTGTTTCCAATTCAATAGGAGAGGGACAGGATAGGCGAGTTGTAGTTTATTCGGAAAACGGCGATTCGAGACCGCCAAGACTTTCTAACGACCGTCGCAGAGGCGGAAGAGGTGCAAGAAGACCTAAACGCACTAACAATACTGTTTCTTCTGTTCCTGCAAGAGAACCGAAAAAGGATAACGATATTCCGCTTTATGGCAAGATAAATTGATAAATACTTTGAATTTATAAAAACTCTTGACATAATACAGTTTTTTATTGTATAATAATATCACAAGTATAACCCCTGCTATTTTGCGGAGGGAGGGAATATAAATGAGTCAAGTAAAAGTAAAAGAGAATGAATCGCTCGATAATGCTCTTCGCCGTTTTAAAAGACAAACGGCAAAGGATGGTGTTATCCAAGAGGTTCGTAAGAGAGAGCATTATGAAAAGCCCTCTGTAAAGCGTAAAAAGAAGTCGGAAGCTGCTCGTAAGAGAAAGTTCCGCTAATTTAGCATTAAAAAGGCGGTTATTTTACCGCCTTTTTTCTTTTTAGGAGTTATTATGTTACTTAAACCGACACTAAAATTAGAAAAAATAACAGATATTTCTGTGGAACTGTTAAATAAATTCAATATAACCGCTTTGATACTTGATGTTGATAATACACTGTCAACGCACCACGGTATGGTCCTTTGCGACGGGCTCCAAAATTGGCTTGATACTATGCGTAAAAACGGAATTAAGTTAGTTATTCTTTCTAATTCCACTAAAAAAAGAGTAAAGCCATTTGCCGAAAAGATTGATTTGGACTTTTTGTCTACAGGACTGAAACCGCTCTTTGTAGGCTATATGAGGGCGATAAAAAGGCTCGGTGAAAAAAGAAAGAATACCGCCATAGTAGGCGACCAGATTTTTACCGATGTTCTCGGCGGTAATGCTTCGTTTATTAAAACTATTTTGCTCACTCCGATTAAACCCGAATCAAGTCTTAGATTCAGGTTTAAAAGGAAACTTGAAAAATTGGTCTATAGGTTATATAAAATTGAAAATTATAAAGGGTGAAAAATTAAATGTCTTGTAAATTCGGACCTGCCGGAAATTCTATTTCATTTACAAAAATGGGATATAAAAGCAGTCTGCAAGTGCCGGAGTATCTAACCGTTATGGGGCTTGATGCTTTTGAGTATCAATGCGGCAGAGGAGTAAATATCGGTACAGGGAAGGCTACTGAACTCGGTATTATAGCAAAAGAAAAAGGAATAACCCTTTCACTACACGCACCGTATTATATTTCAATGTCTTCGGTGGATGAAGAAAAAAGACTTAACTCAATAAACTATATTCTGGCAAGTGCAAGAGCAGTAAAGGCTATGGGCGGAAACAGAATTGTTGTTCATACCGGCTCTTGCGGTAAAATCTCACGAGAAGAAGCCTTGATTCTTGCAAAAGATACTATGAAAAAATCGCTTGATGCCCTTGATAATGAGGGTTTAGGTGATATACATATTTGCCCTGAAACAATGGGTAAAGTAAATCAACTCGGAACTTTGGACGAGGTTATCGAACTTTGCAAACTTGACGAAAGGCTTATCCCGTGTATAGATTTCGGGCATTTGAATGCGAGAGATTTAGGCTTTTTTAAAACAAAGGACGACTACAAAATTGTATATGAAAAAATCGAAAACAATCTCGGCATAGACAGACTTAAATCTTTCCACTCTCACTTTTCAAAGATAGAATATACCGCAGGCGGCGAAAAAAGGCATCTGACATTTGAAGATACGGTTTACGGTCCTGATTTTGAGCCGGTTATGGAACTGTCGGCAAAGAAAAACTGTAATAATATCTTTATTTGCGAATCAGACGGTACTCAGGCGGAAGATTCTAAAAAAATGAAAGATTATTACGATTATATTACAAAATAGTCGTTTTGTTTGATTTATTGCGATTTTGGGTTTATAATACCTAAAGATTTTCGGAAGGAGACGGCATATTTGAATATTATTATTGCGGGTTATGGCAAAATCGGTGATGTTTTAATTAAAAATTTGACAGATGAAGGTCATAATGTTGTTGTTATAGATAAGGACCCTTTTGTTTTAAAACAGGCAACAAATCTGTACGATATTATGTGTGTTTGCGGTAACGGTGCCGACTATGACACACTTATAGAAGCAGGAATAAGAAATACAGATGTTTATATTGCAGTTACCGGGTCGGACGAACTTAATATGCTTAGTTGCTTTATAGCAAGAAAACTCGGTGCGGCACATACGATTGCAAGAATCAGAACTCCCGAATACAACGATAATAACGAGGGATTTAACTTCCTAAAACAGCAACTTGATTTATCCCTTGCTATAAACCCCGAACAGTTGGCGGCAAGAGAACTGTTCAATATTTTGAAATTCCCAAGTGCCGTTAATATCGAGCATTTTGCAAGAAGAAAATTTGAGATGGTTGAGATTATTCTCAAAAAAGATTCTGTTTTAGACGGTATGAATCTTATCGAACTCAGAAAAAAATTCTCGGAAAATTTCCTTGTATGTGTTGTAAGAAGGGGAGATAAGGTCTATATACCGGACGGTAACTTTGTCCTTAAATCGGGAGATAAAATCGGACTTACCGCATCCCCTATTGAAATACAAAAACTGCTTAAGAAACTTGCAATTTTAAGAAAAAAGGCAAGAAATATAATGATTTTGGGCGGAAGCAGAACGGCATATTATCTTTCAAGACTGCTTTTGTCAAGCGGTAACAATGTCAAGATTATAGAAAAAGACAAGGGGCGCTGTGAACAATTAAGTAATTTATTGCCGGAAGCAACTATTATTTTCGGTGATGGTGCAAGCGGGGAGGTCCTTTTTGAAGAGGGTCTTATGTCGATGGACGCCTTTGTTTCTCTTACCGATATGGACGAAGAGAATATACTGCTTTCTTCTTTTGCTTCTTCGCAAAATGTACCTACCGTTATATCTAAAGTAAATAGAACGGAACTTGCGAATATGGCTGAAAGATTCGGTCTCGACTGCATAGTATCTCCTAAAATGATGATAGCCGATGTAATTATGAGATATGCGAGGGCTTTGCAAAATACCGCCGGCAGCAAAATGGAAACGCTTTATAAGGTTATGGACGGTAAAGCGGAAGCGGTCGAGTTTATCGTTGAGGATACATTCGAGCATGTCGGCATACCATTAAGAGATTTAAAGACAAAGGATAATATGATAATTGCAGGAATAATTAGAGGCAGAAAAGCCATTATTCCTTCAGGTAATGATATAATTATGCCGAATGACAGGGTTGTAGTAATCGTCGCAGGTCAAAATCTGGACGATTTGTCCGATATAATTAAATAAGGGTGAGAACTAATATATGAATACCAAGATGGTTTTTTATATTACGGGTAAGATAATCGTAACCGTATCACTTTTAATGCTTTTGCCTTTAATGGTTGCTTTGTATTATAAAGAAACTGCCTCTATGCTCAGTTTCATATATGTTTTGGCAGCCGGTTTATTGTTTGGTCTTGCGATGACCTATCTTTGCAGAAAAAAAGACGGTGTTTTGTATGCAAAAGACGGCTTTATCGTTGTAACACTCGCTTGGTTATTAGTTTCAATTATGGGTGCAATGCCGTTTGTAATAAGCGGTGAAATACCTAATTTCACCGATGCTTTTTTTGAAACGGTAAGCGGATTTACAACAACGGGTGCTTCGATACTTAAAAATGTCGAGGCAATGAGTAAATCTATGCTTTTTTGGCGTAGTTTCACGCATTTCATAGGCGGTATGGGCGTTATTGTTTTTGTTATGGCGGTAATGCCGAGTGTTTCCAAAAGGTCAATTCATATTTTAAGGGCGGAAATGCCCGGACCTACCGTAGATAAAATTATGCCTAAGGCAAAAGATACCGCAAAAATTCTTTATATAATATATATCGGTATGACCGTTATTGAGGTTGCTATGCTGACTTTGGGCGGAATGCCCTTGTTTGATAGTTTGCTTCATTCTTTCGGTACGGCAGGTACCGGCGGTTTCGGTATCAAAGCGGACAGCATTGCCGGATATAATAGTTATTGCCAATGGGTTATAGGGATATTTATGGTGCTTTTCGGTGTAAACTTCAATGTTTATTATTTGCTTATTATTAAGCATTCAAG
>DFHZ01000134.1 GCA_002371985.1 Ruminococcaceae bacterium UBA3710
CCGATCTTAAAGTCGGCGTATTCTTCGACGGCAAGCTTTATAACGGCAAGTATCTTACCGTTAAGGATGTCGCAAAGAATGAGCTTGCGAAGAATCTTGCCTTCTATGTTCAAAATGATGCTCAGTATACAATTCGTTCGGTTGGAAAAGTCTGTTTTGCCGAAAGAACTCCTGCAGATCGCACAAATATAACACTTATGGATGCCGGAGTGATGGATGTACACAATAATGCTTTTGCGGGAAATTTTGAACTCAATACGCTAGATGGAACGCTCTTCAGTACAATGATAAAATACGGTGCTGACGGTTCGAGATTGCATCTTGGGTTTGGGGACTCTGACCTTAACTTCGGCGGAATATCTTTCCGTTTGTCGGGCAATAATTTAGCAGTCAGCAACGAGTATGCAGGCTCTGATAAAACCGGATACGGCGTACTTAAAACAATGCCGTTTTCGCTGGTTCTGCTTAATCCCAAAACGGCAGGAATTGATACATTCAAGGATACGGAGTTCCTTTTGCAGGTAAGCATCAATTTCGTAGATCATGACGGTGGCGGAAAGAATGACGATATAAAGCTGGGTGTATTTATTAACGAATTGTTATACAACAATATGTATTTCTACATTGATAATGAAGCCCAAAATCTCGGCACAAGAATTAACTTTAATTCCGGGAAAGTGGTTTCTGCCTTGTCATATAACTATGAAGGTTATTATGACGAACTAACTGCAAAACATTTTGGGATAAATGAAAAAACTGTTTCAAATACCGAATACAAAGCGGTATACGACGATAATTCATTCGATAAAACAGCAATAACTTTAAATATTAAACTTTCAAATTCAAGCGGTAATGAATTGAATTTCGGCGGTGATTCCGGCGTTTCTTTAAAGCAGGTATCAGCCGATAAAATTACAGTTTATTATATTGACTTGAACGGTAATCGAAAAGAAATCGGCGAATTGAGTGCTCAAAAGGCAGGTGTCGGCAGTTTTGTCGGCAATAAACTAAAATGGCGGTTCGCCTTCAGAATTACTCCGACGAGTGAAAATACAGCATATCTTAAACTCGGCGTATATATTGACGGTAAACTGTATAACGGCAGTTTCTTCATTCTCGACGGCGTCGATACCGCTTCTTTTAAACGCAGTATAACAATAAAAGCCAAAAACGGAACAGTACAGTTATCAAATGTAAAATATGAAGAATTAACCCTAAAAGATTTCTCCATAAAAAATACCGCCGTTACGGAAATTGCTAAAAAAGACTATCGGATCGAGAATTACTGCGACTTAGAATCACTTGACGCAACGGCTTTCAGTGCGGTTTGCCGTTTTCCGAAAAATGGAATGGGAAGATTTACGCTTGGTTCACCTTTCTGGTTCGGTGCGTTTATGGCATCAACATCAGATGGCAGGATTCAGGTTGCACACTGTGATACCGATAAGACTGTCAGAAACCTTATTTACCTTGATGCAAAAACTGCCGGGTTAAATTCCTTCACTGATTCTGATATCAACATTAGATTGACATTTGATATACTTGATAATGGCAACGGTAAGGCTGATTTGAAATTAGGAATATATATAAACGGAAAACTCTATAACGGGCAGTATTATTGCGTAAGAAACATTGACGCTGCTACTCTGACAAGAAACCTCCAAATATATGCAACGGGTACTCCGTTTACGATTAAATCTTCTAAATCTACTACCGATTTATCGGTTTACGGTTTCAGCAATACCGGTTGGAAAAAACAACTTGGTGTAGGTTAATAGTTTAATATGTACGGAAAGCACGAGTGTATCGTGTTTTCCGTACACTTGCGATTTTTAATATAACTTTAAGGAAGCAAAATTATGATTTCAAAGACTTTTAAGACGGATTATGATGTAGTTGTAGTGGGCGGAGGACCTGCCGGCGTTTGTGCGGCCATTGCCGCTGCCCGTCAAGGGGTTAAAACCTTGCTTATAGAACAAAATGGTTCCTGCGGCGGTATGGCAACAGCGGGCTTGGTAGGCCCGTTTATGACCTGTTACGACGCGGCGGGAGAAACCATGATCATCCGTGGTTTGTTTGAAGAAATCGTAGAAAAAATGGTGTGGCGCGGATATGCCGTTCACCCGCGCGAAGTAATGGGCGGAACGGCGTATACATCATGGATAAAAATCGGACACGACCATGTTACCCCGTTTGAGTCAGAAGGACTTAAATTGATTTTGGATGAAATGTTGGAGGAAGCGGGGGTAACGGTTTTATACCATACTATGTTTTTGTCACCGCTTGTAGAGAATAACACTTTAAAATCAATCAAAGTGGCATCTAAATCCGGTGTACAAGGAAGTATCAGCAAGCATTTTTATAGATTGCACGGGGGACGGCGATGTTGCCGCCCGCTGCGGTGTACCTTTTGAGTACGGCAACGAGGAACTCGGACTTATACAGCCCGCAACAATGTTCTTTCATATTTCAAACGTTGATTCGGATAAACTCGAAGCGGATATAACGGCAAATCTCGATAATTTTTACCGAAAAGACGGCGTGAATTACCGTTCCCTGCACTGGCGGGTTGCCGAAGCGAAAGCCAATCGGGATTGGACGCTGGACAGAGTGAGCATCGGTATTTTCCGAAAGCCCCAAAAAGACGAATGGTGTGTGAACACTTCCCGTATCATGGGAGTAAATAGTACAGATTCTCGCAGTTTGACAGATGCTGAAATAGAAGGCAGACGGCAAGCAGACGAAATATTTCGTTTTTTAAAGAAATATGTACCCGGCTGTGAAGACGCTCGCCTTAATGCGACTGCTTCTTATGTGGGAATACGCGAAAGTCGGCACATCAAAGGAGAATACCGCTTAACAGCGGAAGATTTGCTCGTTGCCAAAGTGCCGGAGGACAGTGTGTTTATTGCGGCAAATTCGGTTGATGTTCATGGCAGGTTTGGGCCGAAAAGTAATGAATATGTACCCATAAACGGGCAGTATTACGGTGTGCCGTTTCGCAGCCTGATCCCTCAAAAAACAGATGGTTTGTTGGTTGCCGGCAGGTGTTTGAGCGCTGATTCTACTGCGGCGGGCGCGGTACGGGTGATGCCTCCCTGCATGGCGATGGGTCAGGCGGCAGGAGTTGCGGCGGCTATTGCCTCTAAAAGCGGAACTTCTTTAAGAAAAATTGACACAAAAATTTTAAGAAGCGAATTAAGAAAAGACGGTGTATATCTTCCGTGAGTGCAAATGTATTTAACAGTGCAAAATGGATATGGAACAAAGAAGCAGTCGGAACGGATTGCTATTGCGAATTTGTTTTCGATGTAAATAGCGAGAATGACGGACAGTCACTGTTTAGGGTGTCCTCCGATTCAAACTATGCTCTTTATATAAACGGAAACTTCACTCAAAGCGGTCAGTATGCCGATTATCCGCATTATAAAGTTTTCGACGAAATAGATATTACAAAGAGTTTATCAAAGGGTAAGAATACTGTTTGCGTAATAGTTTGGTATTACGGCGTTAAAGCTTTCACATACAAAATAGGAAAGCCCGGCTTGATTTTTGAAATAGAACAAAACGGAAAAATCATTATATCATCCGGCGAAGATATTTTGAGCAGAAAAAGCCGTAAATACATAAGCGGAAAAAATGAGATGATAACTCCGCAGTTAGGACTTAATTTTCATATTGACCTAACCGAAGATAATTTTGACGGGTTTACCTCAAGCATTATTTGCGATGAAATGCCCGAAAATTTCATAAAAAGGCCCGTTAAAAAGTTGAATATCGGAAATGTTAAAAAGGGAAAGATTGTAAATCAGGGTTGTTTCTCATATATAGATAATGCCGGTGATTTCGGTGCGAAAATGCAACACTCTGCGCTTGAATTTTACAGATTAGAGGATATGACAGAAAAGCAAACAGATGTATATTTTGCTAAAAACGGCAGAGCTGACGGTATTTATTTTATTCTCGATCTAATGTCCGAAACAACCGGATATTTGGATTTTGATATCGAGGTCTTCGGCGATTGCGATATGGAAATCGGCTGGGGAGAACACCTTGACGACGGCAGATGCCGTACTAAAATAGGCAAACGAAATTTCTCGGTGACCGTAAAACTTAAAAAAGGCGTGAACAGGTATATGAATCCTTTCCGCCGTTTTGGTTGCAGATATCTGCAGTTCTTTATCCATACAAACAAGGTTAAGGTTAATCATTTCGGTTTAAGACCGGTAACATATCCGTTAAATGTTAAAACTTATAAAAGCGGAAACCTCTTAAGGGACAATATTTATAAAGTTTGTGAAAATACGCTCATTCAGTGTATGCATGAGCATTATGAGGATTGCACATGGAGGGAGCAGTCTTTCTATACTCTTGATTCCAGAAATCAAATGCTTTGCGGATACTATGCTTTCGGTGAGTATGATTTTCCAAAAGCAGGTCTTAAATTATTCTCAAAGGCAATAAAGGAAGACGGATTGCTTACTATTTGCAGTCCTACCGATGAAAAACTTAAAATTCCGTCATTCTCGCTTTTCTACATATTGCAGTTAACCGAGTATTACAAGTATTCAGGCGATACCGAAACGGTAAAATTTTGCTTTGATACAGCCAAAAAGGTAATTGACACTTTTGTGAACCGTATAGATGGTACAGGATTGATACCTAACTTTGAGGGCGAGTATTATTGGAACTTTTACGAATGGCAGCCGGGTCTTGACGGCAGTGATAAATCTGCCGATAGATATGACACCTGCCTAAGTTGTATACTCTCCATAGTTTTGGAAGCATTTTCAGAGTTATGCACGGTTGTGAATGTTGACAGTAAGTCGTATTTGGATACAAAAAAAGCATTAAATAGGAATATTTATGATAAATTTTTTGATAAAAATTCAGGATTTTTCAAACTGTACTTAAATCAAGAGGATGACCGTGTAAGCGTCCTTGCAAATGCTTTTGCTATTTTGTGCGGAGCAATTTCTAAAGACGATGCCGAAAATATGCTCGAACTTATTTTGAGCAACGGCTCTTCTCCGGTAAAATCAAATGTTATAGAAGCGTCGCTTTCAATGGATACTTTTAGATACGAGGCATTGCTCAAAGCCGATAAAGAAAAATATAAGGATGCCATCCTTAATGAAATAGACAGAGTTTATTTTAATATGTTGAGGAATGGTGCGACTTCGTTCTGGGAAACGAAAAAAGGTGCGGACGATTTCAAATACGCCGGTTCTTTGTGCCATGGATGGAGTGCAATGCCGATATACTACTATGAAACTTTATTTTCAAAGGGAGAACAACGATGAACGAAGAGTATAACTACAGGTTTTTCGGTTGTATGCTTGACTGCTCACGAAATGCCGTTATGACGGTTGATTCAATTAAAAAATGGATTGATATCAGTTCAGATATCGGATATAACATGTTGATGCTTTACACAGAGGACACTTATGAAATAAAGAGTCAACCGTATTTCGGATATGGGCGGGGAAGATATTCGGTAGCCGAACTTAAAGAACTTAATTGTTATGCAAAGAGCAAGGGGATTGAACTTATACCTTGTATTCAAACTCTTGCACATCTTAATCAAATAGTCCGTTGGCCTGCGTATGCCGAGCATATCGACCAAAAAGATATACTGCTTGTAGGCGACGACGAGGTTTACAATCTCATAGAGGATATGTTTGATACGGTTTGCGATTGCTATTCTTCGGAATATATTCATGTAGGAATGGATGAAGCACACGGCCTCGGTCGTGGAAAGTATTATGATATCCACGGCGATAATAACGGCTCTCAGATATTGATTGACCATCTTAAACGCGTTTCAGAAATAGGTAAGAAACACGGTAAAAAGCTCTGCATTTGGGCGGATATGTTTTATCGCCTTATTGCCGGGGGTAAATATAATGATTTGCCTGCCGAGATAGATAAATCCATTTGCGAGCAGATACCCGATAATGTAGAACTTGTTTATTGGGATTATTACTCCACAAATATAGAACGATACGATAATAGGATTAAATCTCATAACCGTATTAAAGACGGTACATGGTTTGCCGGAGCATTTCGTTCGTGGTGGGGATTTGCTCCTCATAATGCTTACAGTATAAAGGCAACCGCTGCCGCCGTAACCGCCTGCAGGAACAATAATGTTAAAGATATGATGTTTACAATTTGGGGCGATGACGGCGCCGAGTGTTCAAAATTTTCTCTTTTGCCCTCTTTGTTTTATACCTCTGAACTTATTAAAGGCAACAACGATGATACCGATATAAAACTAAAGTTTGAAAAGAAATTCGGCATATCTTTTGACGATTTTATGCTTTTGGATTTGCCGTTTAGTCCGAACGGTGAGCGTGTCAGCAACGGAATTTGTGATAGAACAAGGTATAACGGCGACGATAGTGGACTATTCAACAGCGAAAAGTATTTGCTTTATAACGATATATTTACAGGTCTTCTCGACTCAACTTTAATGGGCAATGAAAGGGAAGGCTTCAAGAAGTGTGCCGAAAAATTGCATAGACTTGAAAACAATGCAGAATGGGGATATTTATTTCGTAGTGAAGCGGCACTTTGCGAAGTGTTGAGTATAAAATGCGACTTAGGGCAAAAAACAAGGAAAGCCTATGCTTCCGGAAATAAAGTCGAGATTTCGGATCTTTTGAAAGACTATGACGAACTTCTTTATAAACTTGACGCTTTTTATAATGCCTACCGTGAACAGTGGTATGCGGAAAACAAAGGTCAGGGATTTGAAGTTCAGGATATTCGGTTAGGCGGACTTAAACAAAGAACGGCACATTGTAAAAAGATGCTTGAAGATTATATTTCCGGTAAAACGGATAAAATAGATGAACTTGAAGAAAAATTGCTGGATTATAAAGGCAATGGAGAAGGATTTCAAAACAAACCCGTCATGGAAAATCTTTGGGGTAGAATTGTTAGTGCTAATCTTATAGGTCAAAAATTCTGACAGGAGAAACAAGACTATGAAGTATACATGTATGAGTTTTAACATACTCGGTGTTGATGAAGCAGGAAAAGACCTTTACGCACCAAGTGAGATAAGATGCGAATGTATTGCAAGATACTTAAGTGAAATGAAAACCGATATAGTCGGAATACAAGAGGCTGGAAGTCATCACAGGCTTTATAACTGGATGGAGAATCTAAGCCGCAGAATTGACGAAAACGGAGTATATGGTGTTGCCAAGATTGATGACGACGAGGAATTTACGGCTACTACTCAAACCTTTGAGGATAAAAAGGTACCTTTGAGTGTCGGACTTATCATCCTTTATAAAAATGATAAGTTTGACCTTATTGAAAGAGGTGCACACCGTTATTCTACTGACGAATTGCAGGAAAGATACTTTCAGTGGGTGCATCTGCGTGATAAGGAAAATGATCGCGATATTTTTGTTACAAACACTCATTGGTCGATAAACTGGGATAAAAACGGCAAGGTCAGCCCCGAATGGGGAGCAATATACCGCACAAAACAGGCAAACGAACTGCGCTCGTTTTGGGAAGAAAAGGTCGGTAACAATATTCTTTTTGCAACCGGCGATTATAACTGCCGTCAAAACAGTGAATGGGCATTACTTGCTGAAAGCGGCATTTATAAGCAGGCGGTTAATGTAGGCGATAAGGACTGGAATTTGGGCGACCATATCGACCATATCTATATAAACCCCAATGTAACATCGGTAGAGGACTTACGGTTTTTAGATTGCACATTGGACACAACTTCAGTCCAGGGACGCCATACGGGGTTATACTTTTGGTATTCAAAAGACAAAGTCTATGATAATTTGAGATTTGACCGTATGTCTGACCATAATCCGTTGCTTTTGACCGTTAATGTTAAATAGGTGATTTTATGAAGATAATCGAAAAACTCAACACTAAGCAGGATATTTACGGCGGTAAGCCTGTAACCATCGCCTTTTTGGGCGACAGTGTTACGCAGGGATGTTTTGAATGTTATATAAAAGAGGACGGCAAAATAGAAACCGTTTTCGATTATAAAAGCGCATACAGTACAAGGCTTCGCGAAATGCTTAATATCCTTTATCCGAGTGTTCAGGTAAATATCATAAACAGTGGTATAAGCGGAGACGGTACCGAAAACGGCAAGACAAGGATAGAACGCGATATTCTTCCGTTTTCACCCGACTTGGTAGTCGTATCATACGGGCTTAACGATGCCTGCAAGGGACTTCAAAAACTTGATAATTACCGTAAAAATCTAAAAGAAATATTTGAAAAGGTGTCATCGGGCGGTGCCGAAGTTATTTTTCTTACACAAAATGCTATGAACACGAAGAAAAGTTGTCATTTAAAAGGCGATGATGCCCTCACAAAAACGGCACTTATGACGGCAAATTTACAAAACGACGGAATTATGAAAGCGTATATGGACGCCGCAAAGGACGAAGCGAAAAAATCGGGCGTGAATGTTTGCAATATATATCCGATGTGGGAAAAAATGATAGCAGGCGGCGTTGACACAACGGAACTGCTTGCCAATAAAATCAACCATCCGATACGGGAAATTCATTACTATATGGCTATGAA
>DFHZ01000096.1 GCA_002371985.1 Ruminococcaceae bacterium UBA3710
ATAAAAAATTGGATAATAATCTGGGAATTTCTGATAACACAAACGCTTGTGCAGAACTCGCTTCCGGAGACTACATTGCATTATTTGACCATGACGATTTGTTATACCCAAACGCGTTATTTGAAAATGCAATTGCAATCGAATTACATCAACCAGATGTATTGTATTCAGATGAGGATAAGGTTGATATTAACGGGGTAGCTCAATTACCTTTTTATAAACCGGATTGGTCCAGAGATTTGTTGTATTCTCAAATGTACATCTGCCATTTTTTGGTCTTTAAAAAATCTCTTTTCGAAAAAATCGGAGGATATAACAATAAATTTGACGGCGCTCAGGATTACGATTTGATGCTGAGATTTTCCGAACAAACTGATAATATATATCATATTCCTAAAATTTTGTATTCTTGGAGAATGACTGAAAATTCCACTTCTGCAAACTCTGATTCTAAGCCGTATGCACAGTCAGCCGGTCTAAACGCGCTCAATGCGCATCTGAAACGTTACGTTAAAGAGGATGCGTTTGCTGAGGAAACCAATTCTTTATTTGTATTTTCTTCAAGATTTCCGCTAAAATATCCAAAGCCGAAAGTTTCAGTAATTATGCCAATGAAGGATAACTGCAAGTTGTCTGACACTTGCGTTAAAAGCATTTTAGCGAAAACAAATTACAGTAATTATGACATTATTATTTTGGATAATAACTCGGAGAAACAAAAGACATTCGATTGGTTTGAAAAAATCAAAAAACGCAGTGATAAAATCCGTATTATTCCAGCCAAATTCCCTTTTAATTGGTCCAAATTAAATAATTTTGGAATGCAATACTCAGACGCCGATGTCTTTATATTTTTAAACAATGATATGGAAGTTATTTCTCCGGATTGGATGGAACTTCTGTGTGAAAATGCAATGAGAAAAGATATAGGTGTGGTCGGGCCATTACTTTTATATGCCGATAATACCATACAGCACGCCGGAGTTGTACTTGGAATGGGCGGTTGGGCCGATCACGTATTCAAAGGAATGGATCCCGTGAATTATAGCTCTCCTTTTGTTTCGCCTATTGTTAACAGAAATGTACTTTCAGTAACTGGTGCATGTATGGCCGTTTCACGAAAAACCATTGAGAAAATAGGAAAATTCGATGAGAATTTTATAATCTGCGGAAGCGATGTTGAATTATGTTTAAGAGCATATGAAAACGGTTTTAGAAATCTGTATCTATCAAATGTCAAACTGTATCATTACGAGTCCCAAAGCCGTGATTCCTACATACCGGAAAGCGATTTTGAAAATTCTAAGCGTGCATATTCTCCTTACATAGGAGAAAACACTGATCCGTTTTTTAATATAAATCTTGATATAAACAGTTGTCAACCGAAATTAAAAGAGCAGTAAAGGAGTCTTTTTACATGTTAAGCGGTGTTTACAGAGCCCTTAAAAAAAGCAAAATTTTAAAAAAAAGCACATACCACAAGGTTGTTGATGTAATAAAGGATGATATTAATATCACTTCAAACATTCCGGAAATCACAGAACTCAATTCTCGTCCTATCGTTAGTGATAATTCCATACGCCTCAATCTTGTTATACCTTCGGTAAACAAAGAACATGTTTTCGGTGGTATTTCTACTGCATTAAACTTTTTTTATGAAATGCTTGAAAGCACAGGTGCCAGGGCAAGAATTATCGTTACTGATGCTCCTATCAATCCAGATCATATGATTGATCTTAAAGATTATATTATCGTGCCAATGTCCGAAGATAACACAATCAACAAAAAACAAGTGGTTGATGTTTCAAACCGATATGGTCAAACCCTTCCAATCGAAAAAAACGATATTTTCATTACTACTGCCTGGTGGTGTGCATACTGTTTCGGCATAATCATTAAAAATCAAGCAACCTTTTTTAATATTCCCGAACATAAGATGATATATTTTATTCAAGATTACGAACCGTTCTTTTATGCTTGGTCGTCGAGATGTCTTTTGGCAGACAGCACATATCGTTCAGATATACCTAAAATAGCAATTTTCAATTCCGGCCTTTTGAAAGAATATTTCGATATAAACGGTTACAAATTTGAAGACAGTTATTATTTCGAACCAAAACTCAACAAAAAACTTTATGAATGCTTGTTAAACAGAGACCAGAGCATTAAAAGGAAAAAGCAGATAATTGTATATGGCAGACCGTCTGTGCAAAGGAATGCATTTGAACTCGTGGTTGCCTCTCTTAAAAAGTTTGTTGAAATTTTTGAAGAAGCATCAGAATGGTCTTTCATATCAATGGGTGAAATGCACCCACCTGTTGACCTCGGTGGCGGAAATAAGTTGATTTCAACAGGCAAATTAGATCTTGATGCATATGCAAATACAATGCTTGAAAGCTATATGGCGCTTTCATTAATGGTATCGCCACATCCGAGTTATCCTCCGCTTGAAATGTCCACCTTCGGAGTAAAAACCATAACAAATTCCTACTGTAATAAGGATTTATCGGGATTCAACAGTAATATTATTTCAATAACAAATTGCAATGCTGAATCCATCGCAAATGTAATGTGCAAAACCGCAAAAAAATTCAACCAATTTGGACAACCTGATATAAATCCAGACTATGTGGATGGGACCAATGTATTTGGCAATATTATTAAGGATATAATAGACAAACACTTCGGATGATAATTTCATATTTTATTATAAGCAATCGTGTCCGCATAAATTTCTGGCTCTATAATAAATGTTGGGGTAGCGAAATAGAGCCTACAAAAGAAAAATAAAAAGTAGAGCATATTTTGCGAAAATCCGTTAAAATGGAATTGATGAGAAACCATGAACGGAGGCAAAAATATGCTCTACAATCATTTTACAGAAAAACTGCTCGGATTACAAGGGGTAATAATAAAAAATATCGAGAAAAGTGGAAACACAATCGTAATCTATGCTGAAATGGAAAGGAAAGGTAAGCACAAGGGACGGTTCTGTGTGTTAATGCAAAAAAGACTGTTTGCATATCCTTTTTCGGATTTATGCAAACAGTCTTTTTGTTGTTTATTTTCACAAATATCAATTTTCGCCGGTTTCTTCAACTATATCGGAAACGGTTACATTGACCTTTGTAACGGCGGTGCCGGTCATAGTCTGGATTTTATCCTTGACATTCTGCTGAACTGCAGAAACAACTTCACGCAATTTTGCAGACTTTTCAAGGACTACAAAAACATCAACCGAAACGGTACCGTTTAAAACATCAACTTTTACACCCTTAAGCGGGTTCATGGTTTTTAAAGCACTTTTCTTTGAAAGAGCCTTTACGCCCTCTATTTCACAAGCGGCAATCTCTGCCATTTTTTCCAATACTTCCGTGCTGACGGAAAGTTCTAAATTATTATCTTGCATTTAGGGTTCCTCCGAATCCTTTTTTTTCTATTGTACCACATTTTTGAAAAATTACAACTATTTTACTGTAACAATTTTTATATCGCCCAAATTTATTCCTGTTTCACTCGTTACTATTTCTTGAATTTGCAGGGTTTGAGCGGTTGTAAGACCGTCCGACTTTACGACAACACTTATGCCCTTATCATTTATAACGGCAACCGCATTTTTAAAGCCTTTTGCTTTTATAAGGGTTTCTATATTATTAGCCCCCTCTATTCTTTCGACTATTTGTCTTACCTTTTCAGTTACGGTCTTTTTATCGTCGTCGGTCAATTTATCTGATTTTAAAGTTTCTTTAACCGTTTCTTCCGCTTCGCTTAAAGCCTTTTCCCTTGACTCTTTCGCTTCGGAAAAATAATCGCTCTCCCCTGTTACCTTAGCCGAAGTGGCTACCGCCTTCGATGTACTTTTATTGACATACGATGTTTCGCCCAAATACTTTTCTTTTGAGGAAAACTTCATATTAAGCCATACGGCACCACCCAAACAAATAACCATTAAAAAAGCAATAACCTGACTTTTTCCAAAAACTTTACCTTTTTTCATAATCTTTCTCCCATAAAAAATAATATTTATACAAAACAGTTAATTTCTACCTGTAATATATACCCTTTTAGAGGTAATATCGAGTGCCGCCATAACGGCATTTTCTATCTTCTCTTTAACATATTCGTCATCCCCGTTTTCACAGATTATAGCAACACCTCTGACCTCAGGCATATTTTCGGTTACAACGAGTGCCTTTTCGTCGCCCGAAGAGTCCTTAACGGTTATATGAAAAGATTCGCTGCTTTTTCTTGACTGTTTGGTTTTTTCGCCGTCGGTCAAGTCGGTATCGGTTTTGACATCGTCGGCATAAGAATACCTGACGCCGTTTTGCAGAGTTATCAAAACCGTTGCCTTTTTATCACCCGTTATATCCTCTACAACAGACAGTATACTTCTTTCAAGCGAAACTCTGTACTCCTCGATATTAAAACTCTCGTTATAAGGCGTTTTCTCACTTTTTCCACCCGAAAAAAGCGACGATAACGCTACAAGTACAATTCCCGAAATCCCGATTACAATCAGATACTTAGGCTTTTTGAAATTCTCTATGAGATTTTTGATTTTCTCATTCATCTATTACTTCCACCTCATATTCGCTGCTATTCCCTATTATCTCTTCTATCTTTTCTTTTGAGCAACTTGTATAAATAAATACCTTAGTAATAATTATGCTGCCATTCTCGTTTTTATCCGTTAAAAAATCAATTTTACTAAAAGTAATATTATTTGTTTTTAAAGCATTTTCAAAAATCATTTTGGTAAGGTATATATCCGTATCGTTTTGACTTTTTTCTATCCGGCTTAAATCAGGGTGGACATCTATATTGAATTTTACGAAAAATATACCTATAAAGGCACAAATCAAGGATAAAACCGCAATGTATCTGACCGATTTTGATAACTTTCCGCTTGGAAATATTATCGAAAGTCCGCCTATAACTGCGGAAACTACACAAAATGAGGTTACAAACGAAATAAAATCTTTCATAGTTTTGTCGCCGAAATAACAATGCCGAGCGATATAATGAAAAGTCCGCCCGAAAACAGAATTATTGCAAGAATTACCGATAAAAGATAGTTTACCGAACTAAGCAAAGTTACAACCGTGTTTTGCGAAAAACTTGCGGAAATACTCTGACACACGCTAATAACACCTTTCCATAAAAGAATTTCAACAATAAACGGAATAACCGCAACCGCAATTATAACAACGCCGTAAACACCGATAGAAGACTTTATAAGATTCATAGAGGAATAAATTGTATTTGCCGATTCGCTCAAAGGTCCCCCTGCTATCGGGATACAGGTCCCTATAATAAATTTAGTTGTTTTAAGGGCAAGGGTGTCTGCCGAGCCGTTTATTGAACTTTGTATACTGATAATTCCGACAAACAGAGTAAAGACAAAAGAGAGCGTCCATACTATTGCCTTTTTTACCATTTCGCCAAGTTGCGATATTGCACTGAACGGCGAAATGGACGAAACGAGGTTTAAACTTAAATATCCGCCCATAATCGGCATTACATAGTTAGAAGCGAAGTAGGATACTGCCCTCGCCGATACCAAAATCAGACCGCCCGAAACCGAAGCGGATACAGCGGCTCCCGACATTGAAACCGCCACTATAAATATCGGAATAAATGAGAGCATAAATCCGCTTATGTACTTTAATAGGGAAACTGACGAAGAAATGAAAATAAATATGTTATTTATAATGACAAGAGAAACCGATAGAGTTGTTGCTATCGACAGAGATTTCATTGTTCCGCTTTTTAAATCAAGCGATGTGAAACCTGCCGTTAAAAATATAATCGAGAGGATACCTGCTCCCGTTTTAAGAGGTTTTTTAAGCCCGTTTTTAAAAACATCTATAAGACCTGAAAAAACATTTTGAGGAGTTAGTTTATTCACCCAAGAATAATCGCTTATATCTATTTCGTTTTTGGATAAAAAATCTTTTGCATTTTCGTCTATAATATCTTCGAGTTTATCGGCTCCGATAATCGAAAAAGAATCGCTTAACTGCGTATCTTCTGCAAACGATACTATCGAAAACTGAAAAAAGCAAATAAAAACAAAAACTATCAGTATTATTTTTTTCATAATTTTGAAAGTTCCAATGCAGATTTAAGTATTGAACTTACAAGCGGTATAGACAAAACAAGTATCGCACATTTACCTGCAAGTTCCGCCTTTTGAGCCAAGGCGGTAAGTCCGTAATCTCTGCAAGTGTCTCCGCAAAACTCCGCCATATATGATATGGCGATTGCTTTTATTACAACGCCGATTGTAGAGTTATTCCCTATCGAACTTTTATAGATGGAAACAAGTGATTTTGCAGGAGAATAAAATGTCTTTATTATAAGAAACAAGGCGACTACCGAAACCGAAAGGGACAGAACAAAACTTATATCGGGTCTGTTTGTTTTTAGTATAATTATCAGTATGGCACCTATGAGAATTATCGCTAAAATTTTAAAAACTTCGTTGCTCATAACCCGAATATCCCCTTGATTTCAGAGAATAGTTCGGCTATTGATTTTACTATCATAAGCAAGACCACAACAAGTCCTGCAAGGGTCGTAAGCATTGCCTGTTCTTCCCTGCCAAATCTGACAAGCAGTAAATTAAGCACCGTTACAATAATTCCTATTGCGGCAATTTTAAATATAAAATCTACATTCATTTTTTATCACCTATATCAAAATTAAGGCAACCGTTATCCCGAAACACAGTCCTAAAGTTTGCCATACTTTTGATTTATTCTTATATTCTTCGGATATTTCAGCATATCTCTTGTTTAAGATTTCTTTATATGCTTTAATTCGTTCGCATTCGCCCTGTTTATCGCTGTTGCCGATACCGGATAAAAAATCGGTAATAATACCGTTGTCCTTCTCGAAAAAGGCATTCTCTTTCGGCACGATTTTCTCTTGTGTATCGAATAAGTTGTATTCATCAAAAGATTTTTTGAAAAGCGGAAGAGTTTCTTCAAGGCTTATTCTTATGTTATTCTGAAATGTATCAAGACCCAAAATGAGATTTGCCATATTATCTCGTTTATTTTTAAGGTCAAGCGATTTATAAACACCGTAACCCCAGCAAGAGCAAATCATAAAACAAGCACCGAAAATCTTAAATACATATATCATATTTTTATTTCTCCGACATCAAATATTTCTATATCTTCGCCGATATT
>DFHZ01000044.1 GCA_002371985.1 Ruminococcaceae bacterium UBA3710
CTTTGAGACCGTATTTCTTTCTTTCTTTCATACGAGGGTCTCTTGTTAAGAAACCTGCCTTCTTAAGTTGCGGACGAAGTTCTTCGTTGAACTGGAGAAGCGCACGGGAAATACCGTGTCTTATAGCACCTGCCTGACCGGTAACACCGCCACCTGTTACGGTGCAAACGATGTCAAACTTGTCAGCAGTTTCGGTAAGAGTAAGAGGTTGACGAACGATAACCTTTAAAGTTTCAAGACCAAAGTAGTCGTCAATATCTCTTCCGTTGATTGTTACATTTCCTGTACCGTTGTAAACACGAACACGAGCGACAGAACTCTTTCTTCTGCCGGTGCCGTAAAAATATGGCTTTCCTTCAAACATTTATTCTGTCTCCCTTCTTAGTCAATCTTTTCAGGCTTTTGAGCAACCTGAAGATAATTTTCGCCACTGTAAACATGAAGTCTTGTGAGGGCTTTTCTTCCGATAGTAGTATCGGGAATCATACCCTTAACAGCGAGTTCCATTGCAAGTTCCGGACGGGTCTTCATAAGGGTTGAATACTTAACAGCCTTAAGACCGCCGATATAACCTGTATGACGATAATAATACTTGTTTTCTAATTTTTTACCTGTAAGCACTGCCTTGTCAGCGTTGATAACAACAACATGGTCGCCACAATCAACATGTGGAGTAAATTCAGGTTTACCCTTACCGCGAAGTAAGTCAGCAACCTTAACAGCTGTTCTGCCAAGCGGTTTATCAGCTGCATCTACAATATACCATTTACGCTGAACTTCAGCAGGTTTTGCCATAAATGTAGACATAATCAAAACCTCCAAAATATTTAGTCATTAATCAGCCTGAATATAATAACACACCCAAAATAAATTGTCAACAGATTTTTCCGATTTTTTTAATTTTAAAAATAATATCTCTGTTTTTCTCTTGTTTTCTCCGTTTTTCTCTTATTTGCTAACTTATGATTTTTATTTTTTTAAAAGCAATTCACGATTGAATTTGCTGTGTAATTATGGTATTATATAGTATAAATAATTATAAGGAAATATTTTATGCGTGTTCTTTGTATTGGCGATGTTGTTTCGCCAAACGGTGTTAAAAAATGTCTTGATACCGTACCTCAACTAAAAAAACAATATAATGCCAATGCGGTTATTATTAACGGAGAAAACTCCGCATTAGGAAACGGAATTGACCCTGATTCGGCTTCAATGCTCTTTTCTGCCGGTGCTGATATAATTACCGGCGGAAACCATACATTAAGGCATAAAAGTTTTCATACTATGCTTGACGAAAACCCATTTCTGCTAAGACCGCACAATTTGTCTACCGATTACGGCTCCGGCTATGCTCTCCTTGATATGGGAAAGTATTCACTTGCTGTTATAAATCTGATAGGAAAGGTTTATCTTGACAACATTAAATCCGAAAACCCTTTTGTTTGTGTAGGTGAACTTGTAAGCAGAGCCAAAGCGGACGGTGCGACTGCCATAATTGTTGACTTTCATGCCGAGGCAACAAGCGAAAAAAGGGCGATGGGATTTTATCTTGACGGCAAAGTTTCTGCCGTTTTCGGAACTCACACGCATGTTCAAACTTCCGATATTCAAATTCTCCCGAATAAAACGGGATATATTACAGATGTTGGGATGACCGGACCTAATGATTCTGTTTTAGGCATTAAAAAAGAGATAATCATTTCAAGATTTAAAAACAATTCGACAGATAAATTTGTTTTTTCAGATACAGATTGTGTGATTTCGGGGTGTTTATTTGAAATTGATAACAGCACGGGGCTTTGTACTAATGCCGAAAGTTTTTGTGTATAAAAATAAAGGTGCGATTATGATTAAAAAGATTTTTGCTTTTTTACTGGTTTTTTCGATAATATTTTCTTTTACATCTTGTAAAACGAAAAAGACAAACACCAATAAAAACGATAAAACCGTAACAACTGCACAAAATAGTATAAATTCCATAAATTTGCTTTATAATAAATCGGATTCATTTAACCCATATACAGCAGTAACCGAAAACAACAGAAATTTATGCAGTCTTATTTTTGAATCGCTGATTAAGACTGACAATAATTTTAACCCGATTTTAAAACTTGCCGGTAATGTTGAGTTGGACGGTAATAAATGCACTGTTACTATTATAGATGCCGTGTTTTCCGACGGTTCGCCTGTATCGGCAGACGATATAGTTTATTCTTATAATGTTGCAAAAAAAAGCGGTGGAATTTATTCTTCGCATTTATATGAGGTAGTTTCCGCTACCGCTTCATCATCAAAAACGGTAGTTTTTAACCTATCAAGGAAGGACCCATACTTTAAAAATCTTCTTGACTTCCCTGTTTTCAAAGCAAACAGCGATAAGTCGACCAATACCGATGGTGTACTTCAACCCCCTATCGGTTGCGGAAGGTACATTCCCTCGCCCGATACCTCAAAACTTCTTATAAATGATAACTATTACGGCAAAAAAGGAACTATTAAAGAAATAAATCTTATCCATGCTCCTGACGACGATTCTCTTTCACATTATATAGAAGTCGGTGCGTCAGATTTGTATTTCAACAGTTTATCTGACAGTCGTATATACAGAATGAGCGGTAAAAAAACCGAAGTAAATCTTAATCAACTTGTATTTTTAGGGGTTAATCAAAATTCCAATATTCTTCAAAACAGAGAGTTAAGGTATGCCGTTTCTTCGGCGATAAACAGGGATGAAATCTGTTCAAATATTTATTTCAACAATGCAGTACCTGCAACAGGTTATTTTAACCCCTGTTTATCCGAAGTTAAAGCAGTTCAATCAATAAAAACTTCGCCTGATAATCAAATAACAGTTGAGAATTTGAGCAAGATAGGTTATAATAACAAAGATAGTGAAGGTTACTTCGTTAATTCAAACGGTACAAGATTGGTTTTAAGGCTACTTGTCAATACGGAAAACCGTTTTCGTGTTGCAATAGCAAATCAAATTGCTTCAAATCTTAAATCAGCCGGATTGGAAATAAGGGTTATAGAAACCGGATATGCCGATTATATTAATTGTATAACCACTAATGCTTTTGACCTTTACTTGGGCGAGGTTTTAATTCTGCCTAATTTTGATATGTCCCCTCTTGTTACACCGGGTGGTGCTATGTCATTTGGAATTAAAACAGTTTCACCTGAGCAACCGCAAAACGCAGAAAGCGAAGAAACTTCGGCAGAAAAGCCCGATACTACCTGTGTAGATGTTATAAACGATTACTATAACGGTTCAGCATCAATTACCGATGTTGCCGGAACACTTTTAACGGAAATGCAACAAATTCCTATTCTTTACAGAAAAGGTTTGTTCTTTTATAAAGATAGTATAGTTTCAGGTGTTGAATCAACCGAGAGCGACATATACTATTCCATCGAAAACTATATTACAAAATAACTTCAAGGAGGATTATTATGATTTCTTATGAGACAGTTTTAGGAAAAATAACCATTACGGAAGCCTATCTTACAAAACTTATAGGTAGTGAAGTAAATTCTTGTTATGGCGTAGTTGGTATGATTCCGAGTAACAACCGTCAAAAGTTATCTAAGTTATTCAAGGGTAAATCTTCCGATACAGGAATCACGGTTAAAGGTGATTCTAATTCTATTGATGTCGAGATTCACATTGAAGTAATTTATGGTATCAATATCAATGCAACCGCAAAAAGTATAACAGAAAAGGTAAAATATGTCGTAAAACAGATTACCGATATTGATGTTAACCGTGTTGTAATAAGAATTGATGGTCTTAAGGAATAATTTTGCCATTTAAAAGGGGTGTTTTATATTGTTTAGCGGAAACGTTTTACGAGATGCAATAATTTCTGCTTCAAACAATCTTTCAAACAATCGAAAGAAAGTTGACGAACTTAATGTATTTCCGGTGCCTGACGGCGATACCGGAACGAATATGTCTATGACTCTTGCAAATTCTGTAAGAGAAATTTCAAAACTCCAAAACGAAACTGCCGGAAAGATAGCGTCTGTAAATGCTTCTGCACTTTTAAGAGGTGCCAGAGGTAATTCAGGTG
>DFHZ01000040.1 GCA_002371985.1 Ruminococcaceae bacterium UBA3710
GAGCTGGTGAAAAAAGCGCAAGAAGATCCTAAGGCGTTTGCGCAGTTATATGCGCAGACGATTTCATGTTCTTATTCCGTGGCACGCCTTTATCTTAATAATCAGCAGGACATCGAAGATGTGTTGCAAACGTCATATATGCATGTGGCAAAATCATTGCCTGATTTACGCGACCCGGACAATTTTTTCGGTTGGCTGCAAACTATTGTGGTTCATGAGTGTCAAAAATGTTTACGAACAAACAGAAAAATTTCCGACTTGCTGCAACGCAGTAAAGGTAAGATGTTGCTTGTGGATGAGCAGTCTAATTGGATTGATCTGTTGGAACAGTACGAAAAATATGAGGCTGTTCGCAACATTGTAGACGGCTTGCCAAACGAACAGAAAATGTGCGCAGCGCTATTTTATTTTGAAGAAAAGACCATAGCAGAAATCGCCGAATTCTTGAAAGTGCCTCAGGGTACAGTAAAAAGCCGATTATATCATGTGCGTAAGAAGTTTGAAAAAGAACTGAAAAAATTGTCAAAACGGGACAGTACGTTTTTGGGAGCGGCTCCTGGTGTGTTGTTGCGGTCATATTTCAGGTACAGCGAAAAAGAGATTGCTACGGTTTCCTTGAGGGACAGCGTTTGGTCGGCTGTTGTTTCTTCCGGCGCTATTCCCCACGGCGCAGGGCATATGGTTGGACTAGGGATTGCATCCTCAGGTTTGGGCGGAGCCGTTGCTTCTCACGGTGTGACTACAGCAACGATCATAAAAGCGGCGGCGATCACCGTGTCTGCGGTAACGGTCGTGGGTGGCGGCTTATCTGTCCGGGAGCACATTCGTACAAAACTTCCTCAAGCAGAAGAAGCAGTGACAACCTCAATAAATATTCATGAGACAGACCATACAAATTCACCGACAGAACCAAACACTGCGCCGACTGAAATTTCAACGATTTCTTCACAAGTAACTACAATTCCTTTTACTGAGGCGATTTCAGAAAATACTACTGTATCGGTAAATATTCCTGTAGCCGCAACGACTGAGTATAAGCCGAAAACAACGCGGCCGAACACGACGACTGCACAACGAAGTGCCCAAAGCCAGACTACAAAAGCGACGGTACAGTCGATTGCTGACACGTCAAAAACGACAACGCTGCCCATCGTGTCAAAAACGACGCCTACGGAAATCACACAACCTACAACAGAGGCTCCGGCGGACACATCGAGGTATCAAATGTCCGGAAACGTTTTGCGAAGTTATACAGGCAACGAACAGGATGTGTCGATCCCGGCGACGGTTGACGGCAAAACAGTTACAGCTATCGGTTCCCATGCATTTGAACAGAATGAAAATATCCGTTCCGTGCAAATCCCGGATCCTGTTACTCAAATCGGACAGCAGGCGTTTTCTGAGTGCACATCGTTGAGGTCAGTGGGATTGCCGTCTTCGCTTAAAACTATCGGTGCCGGCGCATTCGACAGCTGTTCGTCTTTAGTGTCCATATCTGTTCCGAGCGGTGCTGAGTCAATAGGCGACGACGCTTTTTCGGAATGCACGACGACGCTTTTTCGGAATGCACATCGCTGACTCAAATCACCATTCCTTCTTCTGTAAACAGTATTGGAGACAACGCTTTTGTAGGGTGTGGTAAATTGACGATCCGTTGCGCGGAAAATTCTGAGGCGCATTCATACGCGAAGGCAAATTCAATATCTTATCAAATTGTGGAGGGAATATAAATGAAAAAAACATTTAAGCTTTGTCTTGCATTGTTGCTTACGATGTCTTTTGTTATCGGTGCTTTACCGGTATGGGCGGAGGATATCGACTATACCTGCGGTGAGAATATGATATGGTCGCTGGACACGGAGACAAAAACTCTGACGATTTCCGGTACGGGAAAAATGTATGACTATACAAGGGACGATTCCGCACCGTGGAAAAAGTATTATACCTTTATCAAGAATCTGGTAGTTGAAGAAGGCGTGCAGACGATTGGTAAGTATGCGTTCTATCAATGCTTTGAAACGGAAAAGTGTGAGCTTCCTTCAACACTTTTGGAGATCGATGAGCAGGCGTTTTGTTATACGAACAGTTTGCAGGATATTTCATTTCCGAACGGCTGTAATCTTATGTGGGTAAAACATGATATCTTTTGTCCTTCCCAATATATAATGGCCAGTCAATGGTACAAAGATCAGCAGGACGGCTGTGTATATCTTGGAGATTTACTCATTGCTTATAAGGGAACAATGCCCGAAAATACGACTCTGCACGTCAGAGAGGGAACCAGGGTCATTCAGGCGGATTTCCGCAATATGACAAATCTTGTTGATTTGGATATACCGGACAGTGTGTTTTCAATCGGATATGAAAACAATGAAAGTCAGGGCGTTTTTGACGGCACAACCTGGTTTGAAAATCAGAAGCAGACGGTGAACGGTGTTATATATGCAGGAAAGGTCGCTTACCGATATAACGGATCGATGCAGGTTGGACAGGAAGTCGTTTTGAACCAAGATACAACAGGTATTGCCTCTTATGCATTTCAACACCAACTATTATTGTCAAAACTTATCATGCCTGAGTCGCTTATTTGCGTACAAAGGAACGGTATTTTTAATTGTACAGATCTGAGGGGGCTGGACATTTCCCATATTCAATATCTCTATTCGTTTGCGCTGTATTGGCCGATCGATGATACTCTGACCGTTCCTGCTTCGTTGAAATGGGCACAATCTGACGCGATTACTTTCCGGGCGTCGACCAGTGCAGCTTTTAATGTCATTTTTGAGGACAATGCGGCGATGACTGAGCTGCCGCAAGGATTTCTGAGAAATTTTTCTACCGGAAATGATATAATAATCATCCAGCTTGCCGACAATCTGCAAAAGCTTAGCGAAAAGGTTTTTATAGGAATGACTGATTACGCAACAGTGGTGATCCCGCCTTCAGTACAGTCGATCGAGCGCAAGTTTGCGGTAAACAATACCAAGCTTGATGAAGTAAAGCCCACCATAAAATGCTTTGCCGGGTCTTATGCCCACACCTTTGCGGTGGAGAACGATTATCCCTTTGAATTGTTGGATGGGGCTGTGCTTGACACAGACGGACTCAATGAACAGCTTGCGGCGGCGGAAGCAGTCAGGCGCGAGCTGTACACGGAGGCATCACTATCCGTATTGGACGAAGCTGTGGCGGCGGTGAACTTAGGCGCGCAGACCACACAGAAAACAGTTGATGCCTGGTCGGCGGCAATTCAAAAAGCTATTGCAGAGCTGCAATACAAGCCGGCAGACTACACTTCAGTAAACCAACAGATACAAAACGCCGGGACTCTCGACAGGGATCTGTATACACAGGAGTCCCTGCAAACGTTGGATAACGCTATTTCCGCCGTTGATTGGACGCTTCCTATTGTACAGCAGGCTGATGTGGACGCTTTTGCACAAGCGATTGCTGCAGCGATCAATGGTATCGTTTATATTACGGCGGATTACAGTGCAGTGGAAGCGGCTGTGAATGCGGCGAATAAAATTGAGCGGATATTGTATACATCCTCATCTCTTGCCGCACTTGATGCCGCGGTAAACGCGGTGATTTACGATTTGGACATAACCCGTCAGGCGCAGGTCAATGCATACGCCGCAGATATTTATTTGGCGATAGACGGACTGTCTTATTGCAGCGTTGTGCTGCGCAACGATACCCACGGTGTTCTTGTCAGCGCAACGGCAAAGGAGATACATCCGGAGACTTTACTTGCGGTTGATGAGATCGATCCGTCTGTATATGAGATAGCGGATTATGCCGTTGGAGGACATATTAAAAGTGTCAAATATTATGACATTACTCTGCTCAGGAAAATGCAGGTCGTTCAGCCTGACGGTACGGTAGAGGTCAAGGTGAAGCTCAGCGAAGGTGTGGATCCCGCAAAATGCCGTGTTTACCATGTAACAGAAGACATTGTGGACCCGTTGGTTCGCGTCGCCTCATTCCTGGACGGCAATTATATTGTATTTAATACAGATCATTTCAGCGAGTATGCCATTGTTGAAGTAGAGACGGTATTGGATAGTATAGAAATTACTGCTCTGCCAAGGAAGCTTCAATATAATTTGGGCGAGGCTTTTGTTCCCGACGGCATACAGGTCACGGCATATTACAGCGACGGCACACAGCGTACCGTAGAGGATTATGACCTTTCCTCAGTTGATACATCCTCAGTCGGCGAAAAGACAGTTTCGGTATACTATACATTCAACGGTAAGACTAAAAACGCTCAATTTACGATTCGTGTAACCGCCGAAACGGTGAATGTGAAAATTACTGTTAACGGTACGCCCATGCAGCAGTATGACAAACGTGTGCGGCTCTTAAGACCTTATAAAAAGGAAACAGTTTCCCTAAAATGTGATGTTTCAGATTCCGGCAACTTCCAAATCGAGTGGTCATCGGACAATAAAAAGGTGCAGGTAGACAAAAACGGCAACGTGACAAACAAAGGCGTCTTCGGCGCCCGCAAAGCGATGATCACAGCAATGGTCAGAGACAAGGACGGCAATGTGATAGCTCAGGCTCAGATCACGGTACGGTTCTTCAAATTCAACTTTCAGCGCAGCAAATTAAGTACACAGAGCGTTGTTTATTGGCAGAATAAATTGCCGTTTGTTATTTTTTAAAAACAGATAAAAAATTGGGCTTCCTGATGGGAAGCTCATTTTTTTTTACGCTTTTTTGAACCTTTCAAATATTTTTCATATCTATATTTATGTGAGAAGTTCTAAAAAAGATGACATTAAGATAACTGCTTTTGGAGTACAACTGAAACGACCGCAAATTTTTGAAATAAATTTGATGTTTGCAGAAATCTCTTTTTATCTCATATAAAAAAGTCAAATAATTTTACAAAATTCAAATAAGTTGACTAATATCATACTGAAAATCAACCTGTTTTGCACATATTTTTGTTAAACTTAGAAAAGAGGTATTAAAATGGTTAATTTTGGCACAGTACTGAAAAAATTGCGTACACAATCAGGAATGTCTCAAAGGCAGCTTGCGGAAAAATTGGGCGTTACGAAGTCGACCATCAGCTATTATGAGCTGTCTGAACGCACACCGTCTCCCGATATAATAATAAAAATTGCAAATATTTTTCATGTTTCTACGGATTATCTTCTGGGTAGGGATACAAAGATTGCTTTGGATGTCAGCGACCTGCCGCACGAGGATGTGGAGTTGGTGGGCAGTTTTGTGGATGTGCTGCGCAAGAAAAACCAGCAAAACGACATCACCGAATAATTGTTTTAATCATTTTTAGCGAAAATAAAAATAATAAAAAAGGGTGTGTTATTATGTTCTGTCCACAATGTGGCAATAAACTTCCTGATGATGCGCGTTTCTGCCCAAATTGCGGTTGTAAAATTGATACAAAGAACATCTACAATGTTCAGTCTAAACAGTATCAAACATTGCCGATTCAGCAAGTACAACCGGCAGCACCGGTTCAGCAAGTACAACCGGCAACAACGATTCAACAGGAACAACCTGAGCCTCAATTTTTTACGGGAACACAACCTATAGCCTCATCAACAAACGAAAATACTCAGTTAACGGTATCTCAAACAGAACCGGCAGAAGAAAAGAGCACCACAATATATGCTTGGGAGTTTTTAAAAAGCCTTGCAAGCAAGGATAAGATTGGAATAGATATTTGGCTTCTGATAAATTTAGTGGTAATAATAGTTCCTCTTTGGGTATTATCAGGAAGTCCGGGAAGTTTGCTGTTTTCTCTGCCTATTTATTTGGTTTCGATCTGCCTTGCACTGTCTCCTGTGGGTGAAGCGATACTGAGACTTATAAATCACTGTAAATCCGTTGAGAAAAAAGATTATGCGAAGTATAAAGAAAGACTTACTCCGTTGTTTAATGAAGTGTATGAAAAGGCTAAAATAGTTTCTCCTTCCATATCGAAAAAAATTAGACTTTTTGTTTGTCAAGATCCATCTCCAAACGCTTTTGCCACAGGCAGGAAGACTATATGTGTAACCGAAGGTTTGCTTGATTTAAATGATGAAGAAATCAAAGGTGTCTTGGCGCATGAGTTTGGACATATTGCCCATAAGGATACAGATATTATTCTTGTTGTTGCAGTAGGTAATATTTTCGTGAATTTGTTTTTGCTTTTGTGCAGAGCATTTATAAGAATATTCTTTACATTTCCGCTTGAGGTTGCTTTGAGATATCACGACTTTTCGTTATTAGCTAATCTTGTACGTATTATCGACTATGGCTTTTTCTTTGCTTTGGCATGGATTTGGACAAAAATTGGCGTTCTTTTGTGTCTCCACTCTGGAAGAAAAGATGAATATAGGGCAGACCACTATGCAGTGGATATTGGATATCATCAGCAGTTAGTGTATGTATTGAAAAAAATTGATGACGGCGATTATGCTAAACCCAAAGGGCTTTGGGCAAGCTTGAACGCAAGCCATCCTGACATACCGGACAGAATATCTTCCATAGAAGAGTATGCTTCAGAAAATATGACTGTCAGTTCTGAGGTTCAATCAATAAACATACAGGTACCATTAATAGATCGGTTGACAAATAAACCTGTTGAAATAGATAAGTCACAGGTTATAAAAAGTCAGGTTTCTTTCTTTTGCTATAACTGCGGAAACAAAATAACTGCTGATAAAAAACTTCTTGAAACTACTCCGAACACAGTTTGTAAAAAGTGTAATAATATTCTTAATAATGAGTTGATAGTTGATCGTTTAAAAAATGAATTCTAATGATATGGTGATAGTATGAAAAGTTGTATAAATTGTGGTAACCAGATGGAAGACCATATGCGATTTTGTATATGTTGCGGATCAGATAACGATATAGGGTCAATATTGAATAACAATTTTTTTGAAAACAAAAAATCAAACGTTAAAAGTAAAATAAAGATAGTAATTATTGCTTTTGCTTTCTTGCTTTTCTTCGCCTGTATTGTGATTGGAATCTTTTTTCTTAAAGAGCCAAAATCTTTAGCACAGACAGATGAACATGAATACAAATCAGCATACGTTAAATTGTTGTATTCAATTATACAAAGTAATGGTGAATACCTTGATGATATAGATTATATGTGCTTTGGAACATTTAACCTTGATAACGACGGTGTGCCAGAGTTAATGGTAAATTATTCAAATGCAAGCTCATATTTTACAGAAATTTATTGCTATTCCAACAACAAGGCAAAAAGTGTCGGAAAGTTTGCAATAAATGCAAGACCTTACCAGAGTTCAAACGACGAGGCATATTTTATTTTTGTACCTGAAGCAGGGATACTTAATGAAATGGTTACGTCAAGTGATGAAAGAATAATATATGAGACTTTATATAGTTATAAAAAAGGTAAAGCAAATAAAATTTGTAAATTTACAGAATATAAATCAGGGTCAATTTACTATATTGACGATAAACGTGTTACGCATGAAGAATATGAGAACAAATATAGTAAATATGTACCGACCGAATTTGATCCAAAAGGCGCTTTTGATGATGACTATATATATGATTATATGTATGAACTTACGCAGGAGGGAATAAGTGAGTTCTATTTGGAAAAAGAAGAGAGTGTTACCCCGTCAGAAATGTCTGACAAACCCACAACTACAGAAAGGCCAACTGATAATTATACTACAACAAATGTGTATAATAATGTTCCTCCGGAATTACAGCAATATACAAACAGATTAGTTTACGAGGGCAAAATGTACAGGATTACGCTTCAAGAAGATGATTGGTACATAAATTGTCGCTCATCACCCCAATTAATAGATAAAGAAAGAGTTGATAATAACATTATTGGAAAAATAAAACATGGTACAGAAATATTTGTGGAATACATATGTGACGAAACCTGGGTCGTTTTTAAAAATGACGGCAGATATGTCTTTTCTTCGTTATATGCAGCAAATGATCCGAGTGAACGGAGACTTATGGAACCTTGCTGAAACAATTTTTTTAATTAAGCAAGATCCGATGTATTAATAAAAAAATACTTTTAAAAATACAAGATCAATAGACTCGATAAAAAATTTTAAAATACAAGTGAGGGAAATAATATGTACAAAAACATCGGTAAGAAAATCAAGGCGCTTGCAGTGATTTCGTTTATTATCGGCGCGGTAGCGTCGATCGTGGGAGCAATTGTTTTATTTGTTCTTTCCCAAGAATGGGGTGCGCCCGAGGAGGTGTTAATAGCATCAGGAATAATGCTGATAATTATCGGGCCGCTGGTTTCATGGATAGGTAGTTTCCTGATATACGGTTACGGCGAACTTGTGCAAAGGACTATAAACATAGAGGAGTTTGTAAAAATAGAATATTTTAAACCGGATCAAACACAAAAAAATAATACAACAACTTTCCCAAAAACAACAAGTCAGTCAAACATAGCAAATACAAATAAAGTGTCTGTTAAAAAAAATACAGGGGTTGAATCTAATAGACCGCAAGAAAACAAACCGAAAACGCAAAAAACAGAAAATGTCATTTCTGATAAACCGTTGCAAAACGAGTCTTCTGGTCAAGAAAATGTAAATATTTATTCATATACCGATCAAACAAAAACTCCGGTTCAAGAAAGCATAAGTAGTAAGCAAGAAATTTTGTCGTCAAACGAAGTACCAGTTCAAGTTCCGGTTAAACCGGTTGCTCCAACTTGCAAAGAAATCAAATTCTTTTGTACAAACTGCGGTCATAAAATCAATACTGATTCCCTGGCCTTGACAACCTATTCAGTTACAGTTTGTCAAAACTGCAAAAAATCTATAAACAACCAGTGGATAATTGAACATTTTGCCCAAAAGTCATAGGTTTGAAAGGGTGTATATTATGAAAAAACTGTTTAAGTTTATTTGCGGTGCAGTTTTCAGCGCGATGTTAATTTGTCTTTTTTGCATAACAGCGAATGCGTTTTCGGAAAAAGAATATAACGAAGAGATTGAAGCAGCAAATTATATACCGATTAATGAAACCGTATATGCAACATATGATTCTTCAAGATACATAGATAGGGATTATTTTAAATTTACTTTGCCGGAAGATGGAACAATTTCGGTGACAATGAATCATGCTTATCGCTCATACATGTCATATATGCATTTTTCGCTGTCTCTTGATGGTGAAGCAAAAAATATAATATTTAGTTACAATTTTCCATGGTCTGCTGAAACATCTACATCAAATAGAATAGGTTTAAGAGCAGGAACTTATTATTTGATTTCGTGGTTCGGTGCAGATAATGAAGATATACCATATCAGTTTACATTAAACTATACTCCCGATAAACGATTTGAACTTGAACCAAACGAATCATTAAAAAGTGCTACGGAAATGCCTGTAAACGTTGAATTTCACGGAATGACAAAGATGAATGATAATGATTTCTATGCGTTTTCAATTCCGAATGATGGTGTAGTGTCTTTTACTTTTAAACAACCTTATAATGATAGAGACTTCAATACCAGCATGCAGTTGATGGCTTATGACGGGACGGCGGAAACACAATATGAAAATTATTATTTTGGAAGTGCTTCTGAAACAAAAACCACTCAAAAAATAGGACTGAAGGCTGGAAAATATTACTTGAATATTTCCAATCCATCATACTTAGGCTCAACGAGTAGTTTTGAATACAGCATAAAAGTGAATTTTGAACAATCTGATAATTGGGAAAAGGAAAAAAATGAAAACTTAAAAGCGGCTACCTCTATGGCTATAGGTGAAAAATATTTTGGTACCATTTCTCGGGGAGATTTAGATTTTTACGAGTTTTCTTTGCCTGAAAATAGTGCCATATCCATTCGCTTTTCCCACCAATATTATGACGATTCGTTTAAAGCTGTGATGGAAATATTAGCCTACGACGGAACATCAGAAACTGCTATAGGCAACTATAATTTTATTAATTCATCAGAATCAACTTTAACCGAAAAACTCAGACTGGATGCAGGTACCTATATTATCAAATTGGAAACAGATCGTTATGATTCTTATGAATACAATTTTGTTGTTGAATCAGATAAAAGTACTGAAGAAAAAACTTACGAAAACATATCAGAAACCATAAATGATATTGTTGAAGAAAAAAACACACAACTCCTCACAGAAGTATTATCACCAGAAAAAAGCAAAATTGATTTTATCCCAATAGCTTTAATTGCAATAGGTGTGTGTGGGATAATAGTGTTTATAGTAATTGTAAAAAAACGTGTTTAATGGTTAAAAATAATCAGAAATAAAATGGAGTGTTCCTATGTTCTGTAAAAATTGTGGAAATCAACTTCCTGATGATGCGCGTTTCTGCCCAAATTGCGGTTGCAGCAACAGCGCATCAAATATCCCAAACATTCAGCAGACACAGTCTGCGCCGGTGTTTGATCAACAGACTTCCGGCTATGGTTATGCACAACATTATAACAGGCAAAATAGTCTGCAACCTCAGTGTGAAAAAAAGAAATTACCAAAAATACTTTTCATTGCTTTTGGCTCAGTAGCAGCGGTTGTGATACTGATAATAATTTTGGCAGTCGTATTTTCAGGAAAAAGCAGCAGAACAACATACCCGACTGCTGTATACAAGCCTGTTGATCAGTACAGCGATACAGTTCCCGATCATGATTATACTGATACTGATGCAGATCTCGGTACAAGCTATTCACCAGAAACTGATGCGCCGATCGATAGTCCTCAAAAGACTTCTCTTGATTTATATTATCCTACGATTAAGAATTACGGCAAAAAGCGCGCTGAACATGAGATTGAAATGGGTCGTGAAGCGGAAATCCCAAAATATAGATATGCGATAAAAGATATAAACTCCGATGGTATAGACGAGCTGATAATTGATGAAGAATTCGTCTATGATGACGATGGTACAACCGTTCAGGATCATAGCATACAAGCAATATACACTTTGGATGGAGATAAGCCGGTAGATTTGTTCTCAATGGGCGAACACGGTAGCTATACCATAAGTTCAGACGGATACTTCATTTTTTCTTATCATGACATAACAATAGAAAAACTCGTTGGTACAGAGTTGGTTTTAGTGGCGGAAAGCGAACGCTTAGATTGGGAAAATTATGAAAACGAGCGTGATAATTTCCTTAAAAATAATGGAGTGTCTACAAGGGAAATGATATTCAACTTCACAACTTATAACGGGTAAAAACACTTTGGTTAAAAGTGTAATAATAAAACAAAAACAATAAATAAAAAGGAGTTATTATTATGTTCTGTAAAAATTGTGGAAATCAGCTTCAGAATGGTATGCGTTTTTGCTCTAACTGCGGTTGCGATAACGGCGCTATAAGCGACCCGAACGTTCAACCCGCACAGTATCAGGCAAGTCAATCGCCCCAAAAGAATAAAAAGACAGGGATCATTGTAGGTGCTGTTGTAGGTGGCTTGATAATTATCATCTTGCTTGCAATCTTGATCGGCGGCAACAAGAAACCGTCAAACTCTAACGAGAATAATACATCTGTCAACAACAATGTCCTTGCAACGCCAGGCGATGATACAAATACGCAGGAAAACGTATGGAAACCTGCCGCATATCTTTCATCAGATTATCAATCCGGTCAAGTACAAATTGACGGTGTAGTATACGGTGATTTGCCGATAAAAGGATCTGATTTTATCAAGCAAGGCTGGCAACTCACAAGCAAATCGTACGCAGATAAATTGATAGAGCCGAATAATTACAGTCAAGTGGGGTTGTCTAATGGAACTACTGAGATTACAGCCCGCTTTATGAACTACACAGACGAACCGGCATCATTAGATAATTGTTATATTGTGTCCCTCTTTAATTCTGATTGGCCGGGAACACCAATTGGGACAATCGTTCTTCCCGGTGGACTGACATTAAATACATCCAGCTATGAGAATGTGATCGAAAAATGGGGACAACCCGAGTACGATTATGTCGGCAAGGGTGAGTCGAATTTTCTTAATTATTATATTGGCAACTATGATGAGATCTACAAGTATGAATTAGAGTTTGATAATAATAACATTTTAACGAAATTTACCCTTATGAATTATAATAAACCTTCTTATATTGCTCCTCAGCAATCTGCCGGATCAAACAAAGACACAAATGCGTCTTACAATGAAAACACTTTTCTTGATAATAATGAAACGCCAAACAACAGTGCTGATACGACAGATTATATCAATGTATCTGCACTTGATAAAATTGAAGCAAATGATACGTGTCCTGTGAAAATTACCGGGAGTGAGATCGTTAAAGATTACTATAAAGGCCAACTTGTGAATATTGGGGAAGTCGGAAATGATGCATGCATTTTCAATATTTCAAACAACAGCGGTTCAACTTTAAATAAAGTGGTATTTCTTGCGGTTGCATATAATTCGAACAATAACCCTATGAAGATAGGCGGAACTATCACTTTCTTTGGCGATGATAAAAATGTTCTTCAATTCACAACAAAAGATAACACAATAAAGGCTGGTGACACTTCAAAAGTCGGCGTGAGGTGTGATGGCAGCAGCATCTATGGCACTCGGTCAATCGTATATTCATATACGACGGCAGACGGTGTAGAGCATATAAACAATAAAGCAAAAGAATGGTATAAAAATGTTTATATGGATTGAGTAAAATGGTTGTATATCGTTGTATATCAAAGACACATAACGGAAACCTCAAAGGTCTCAAGTCCGGTTCCGCGACCGTTACTGTCACCGTCAGGGACGATCAGGGCAACACGGTTCAAGATACCTGCAAGGTCAAGGTGGGCTTAGCCGTCTGGCAGGTGCTTATCAAGATATTCCTGTTCGGATGGATATGGTATTAAGCGGAAAAATATTTGCTGATTTATACATTATTATAATCAGGAGGTAAAATATCAAAATGAAAAAAATAGTCTCTCTTGTGCTTGCATTGCTTATGATGACATCTGTACTGTTTTCTGCGCCGATTTCGGCAAACACAGCGTCGCTCGACAATGCGGTAAACGAAACAAGAACAAACGCAAACGAGGAAAGCGGGTTTATGGCATTTATCCATGCCTTATTCTACTCAAAACTGACCTTTGATACCGATGGCGGATCAGATGTACCGCCTCAGTATGCCTTTAAACTTTTTGGTAAGTTTAAAACCCCTGCCAATCCCAAAAAAGAAGGATATACATTTGCAGGCTGGGAGCCATCTTTGCCAACCCGAGCACCGCTTTTCGGTAATGTTACTGTTAAAGCAAAATGGGAAGCCAAAACTTATCAAGTGAAATGGGTTGTCGATGGGAAGACATATTCATCGGCGGAAGTGGAATACGGAGCAAAAATAACCAGACCCGCAGATCCGAAGAAGGAAGGCTATTCCTTTGTAGGCTGGTCACCCGATGTTGCGGAAAAGATGCCGGCA
>DFHZ01000046.1 GCA_002371985.1 Ruminococcaceae bacterium UBA3710
TGCCGTGGCATACGAACATAATTTTTGTCATTTTCTTATATCTCCTTAAAACCCCTGTTTTTCGTGGTTTTTACCGCTTTTTGTTGTTTTTGATTTTTGCATTTTTTCTTAAATCTTTTTATATTTTCTCGTATTTTTTTATTCAAAAGTGGTAAATTTAGTGGTAAACTTAAACAGTTTACCACTCGCCTTTTTTGACCTTACTCAAATGATATTCGTTCGAACTCATTTTGAGCATCCTCAAAAGCAACATGAGTATAGGTATTTAATGTAACGCTTATGTCCGAATGCCCCATTATATATTGTAATGTTTTGGGGTTCATCCCGCTTTTTGCCATATTCGAGCAAAATGTATGTCTGCAAACATGAGGTGTAACTTTAGGCAGTTCTTCTTTATATATGCTGTTATATTTTTGTAAAATATGCTGCATATATTTTTCCCAATGTAATGCAACCATCGGCATATCATTTTTATCGAGATATAAAAAACCTTTATATCCGTCAATTACAGGTTCCTTTTTAGGCTTTATACGATTACAGATAATTTCTTTAAAACACATTGCTACATCATCTGTCATTGGTATAAATCTTACGCCACTTTCAGTTTTGGGCTGTTCAATAATGTACTGCATTTGACTTGTGCGCTGTAATTGATGATCAACACAAATACGCTTGTTTTCAAAATCAATATCATTAAATGTCAGTCCGCAAAACTCCGATATTCTCAACCCCGTATAGAATAAAATATATATGCCCTCATAGTACTTGCAAAAATGCTTATCCTCTTGAATAAATTTCAAATATTTTCTCTGTTGTTTTCTTGTAATAGCTTCTCTTGTGACACTATCGTTTACAATAACGGAAGCCAATTCAAATTGAAAAGGATTTTTCTTTATCAAATCATCATTTTCTGCTAATTGGAATGCAGGACGAAGAACCCCTCTTATTGAATGAATAGAACTATATCCTCTGCCATCGACCTGCTGTAATTTTATAAGCCACGCTTTTGCATCGGATATTTTTATTCTATCAATTCTTTTTTTCCCAAAAGGGTCTTTATTTAAAATATTTATGACCGTCCTATATCCCGCCTTTGTGCTTTCTCTTACCCCTATTTTTAGTGAAACATATTTTTCAACTAAAGAAAGAACCGTATAATTACCGCCATTTGAAACTACTTGATTAAACTTATCCTGTTGGATTTGTTTTTCTTTTTCTCTTAACGATAAATCCATCGGCTTTCCTTTAGGGTGAGGATCATTATGGTCTAAACGCCAGCTATAAACATCTTTTGATTTTCCGTCTATATCTACATATTTAAAACGATATCTGCCATCTGCTCTTTGACTTTCCCCATTTCGTAAAACTCTTTTTTTCTTATCTCGTCTTTTTTCGCTCATAGTTAATGTCTCCTTTCAAAAAAAGAGACCCAAACTCACATTTATATCTTATCATATTATCTGTTAATTGTCCATAACTTTGTGCTGATGAGAAATTGTATGGAATTTGAGTCTCATTTTACAATTAAACAACTGTAGCACAGTCTAAGAATTCTTCGAACCTTTGTCTTTTAAATAAAATTCGATTTCCGTTTCTGATAACAAACTCCGATTCGGGATGTTCATCTGCAATCATTCGGAGTTTATTCTCCCCTATATGATAATAATTTGCAGCTTCATCAATAGTGAGAGTATATCTTTTCCACACAGGTATACCTCCCTGAAAATCATTGTTTCGATTCATAGTTTTCTCGGTCATATTTTTTCTCCTTTTATGTTACATTTTTTTATTTTGTAGATTTGAAAAGCATACAAATCCGTTTGTGTGCTTTATAAAACCTACAAATGTAGGTTAAAAAAATTCAAGGAACCGTATAAGGTGTGACCTCCTCCGGGACTGCTTTACACAGTTGGCTTCGCTGTAATAAAGAAGTGACCCGACCCCTTATCTCGGCGGGGAGTGAACGCTCACGAGTATCATTATCGTTTGCAATGTCTATGCCAAAGTAAGTTACGGACTTACAATTTTATCTGCACTATACGCTCGAGACCTTTGAAGCTCTTAATCTTTCCTATATAACAGGAGGTCTGTCTTGGCGATACTAAACATATCCTATCGGATTGTCCGATGCAGCCAGTGCTCGTTGCAAATCTTTTAGTTGTACGCGGTTACTGCAGAAATTAATCCGCTATTCAATTTTTAAGGTTCAATTTATATAAGCCTTGTAGGCTTGAAAGACATACAAAAATTTTGTGTGCCTTATAAAGACGACAAGACCTTTTCAGCCGGCTATGATAACCTGTTATTCATTCACAACCGGCTTTGAAAACTTTTTCTTTAAATTTAAAATCTGCTCTCCAAGGTTAGTACGGCTTGTGTCGCTTAACGCATTGTATATATCGTTGTTTCTTATAACGGCAGATACGGTATTAAGCAAATGTTCCTCGTTGGGAGATAAATACACGGTGTTTAAATACCATCCGTCAAGAACGGCTATATACCCGTCTGTTCCCGTTTGCCTTATCAACGGAATACGATATGTTTCTTCCAATATATCCAGATCCTTTTTAATGGTGGGATTTGATACATTGAATATTTGTGTTAACTCGCTGTAATGCGTCTTGCGTTTCCTTGAGAGAAACAGCATAATACCATCACGCCTTTCCTTGCCGGAACTTGATTTTTCTTTATCTATTTCTCTCACCGCCTTTGAGTAACATAATTATATTTTACCATTCGTTTGGTAGCCCCAGGGGTTACCGACAATGTTTCAGTTGTGTTACAAATAAAAAAATCCGTGGAAGCCTGCACATTTTAATAAAGCTATACTGCTTTACCGCAAATGGCGTCCGGCGCTCCCACGGATTTGAATGATTGATTTCATAGTATGTATTAACTTTTTATGTTTTTGACTTTATAACTATCCTTATAAAAGTTGAGTATAGTTAATTTTTTGCCTTTCTTGATGTGAAGTTCTTTTGTATAAATGTTAAAGCAAGCGATTTTCTTTCCTTCGGAATTTAATACAGGGTAAAATGTGTTAATTTTAGCCATTTGTTATACCACCTTCATTAAGTTCCCTTGCTCATCGAAACTTATAACGGAAACAACATCGCCTACCTTGATTTGAACTTCTCTATTTATACAATTCAACTTACACATAAGCGTTCCGTGATTTTTTATATCTACAAACGCTTTATTCATAGAATTATTGTCTGGTTTTAGCATATTTCCTCCTATTTTTTCTTGACAACGGTTGATATTTGTGTTAATATGATTGCATAAGTTGAATTCACAATACATATATTACTACTTTATTCTACTTTTGTCAAGAACCAATTTTTATTTTAGGAGGTTTTTTTATGAATACATTTTCCGAGAAAGTCAAAAAAATGCGGTTAGAGCGTAATATGACACAAGGAGAGGTTGCAAAAAAAGTTGGTATAACTTTACAGTCAGTTTCTTTTTATGAAAACGGAACGAAACGCCCACGAAATAAAACAATGTTTAAATTAGCGGAGGCTTTAGGTGTTTCCTACAAGTATCTTACCGACGATAATTGTGACGATCCGTATGAAGACATTGATAAAGACCCATATATGGGAGAGATACAAGGTAAATATGATAACAAAGCAATGAGGGATGTAGGCGAACTTTTAGACGAAAGCAAGGCTCTATTCGCAGGGGGAAGATTGTCCCAGGATGAAAAGGATGCGTTTTTTGAGGCGGTTATGAAAGCCTATATTACCTGTAAAGAAGCCGCAAGAGAGAAATACGGCAAGAAATGGGGTTAATCTATTCTTATATTTTTTGGAGGACAGAATATTGATATATAATGGGGAGTATATTTGTTCCGTCGTGCATAAGGTAAAGAAAGAGTACGGTTCTTCCGACCCATTTCGGATTTGTAAACTTAAAAGAAGTGTTAAACTAAACTTTGAAGCTATGGGTATCGGACAAGAAGCTACAAAAGGTTTCTTCTTAAAAATGTATCAGATAAATTCCATAACAGTTAATTCTGATATGCCTAAAGAGTTTCAGCGCATAATTCTCGCACACGAGCTTGGACACGTTTTTCTTCATTCCAATATAAAAAGGGAAAACGATGTATCCGGCAATAAAATCAAACAATTCAGCGATACCGCCATCTTTGCCGATAATGCGATGGAAAAAGAGGCTAATATGTTTGCCGCCGAGCTTTTGATAGATGACAGCAGCGTGACGGAATTATTACAGGAAGACAGAAGTTTTGAATATATCGCTCAAGAATTACGAGTTCCGCTTAAATTATTGGGAATAAAATGGGATATTATGAAGCACAAAAATCCAGAGTTATGCGATTTTGTAATTCCTGTTTGCGGTGATTTTCTCAAAGACGAGGAAATACCGCCTAATTTTGATGAATATATATGCTAATAACACAGGCTATTCCTCAAAAAACAGAGAAATAGCCTGTTTATAATTTATTTCATTGTTTCTAAAAATGCAATGATTTTCTTAAAAGCGTCCTCAACATCTATATCAAGCCAATTATGTCTACGGGAGCGTTCTATATTACGGCGATAGAGCCTATCGGAAAAAGCACGGTTTACTCTTTTAAGAACTTCATCCATACTCGTTTCTCGCATACCCTCATCATTAAAAATATATGTATCTCCCAAGTGTAATGGCTTTGATTGCTTCCTCGTAGGTCATAATACTATCCCTCCCATTTACTTAAACATTACAGGTAAATCGCTTATTCTTTCAAATCAATTGATGCTGATAATATTAACCCTTATTTTATATATTTCTATAATTCTATTAGATTTTCTTTGTAAATTATTTTGTCAGGCTCTATATGACAAGGCAAAGTACACACTTTAACACCCATTTTTTTAGCTTCTTCTAAGACTATGCCGAATTCCAGATGCGTGTTCAAATTAGGACGAACTTCTGTTATTCCGTCCATTTGTACCACAAACACAAGCATTGCCATATATCCTTCTTTATGTGCTTTAATCAATTCATAAATATGTTTGATGCCTCTTTGTGTTGGAGCATCGGGAAAATACCCGATACCGTTAACTTCAAGTGTACATCCTTTGACCTCAATTAAAAATTTTTGTAACCCTTTCTCTGCATAAAAATCTATTCTTGAATTCCCATATGTGTATTCGGGGATTATTTTATCAAAATTTTGATCACGAAGCCATTGTTTCATCACTTTGTTTGGAGCTTGACTGTCTATGTTTATAAGAAATCCGTTGGATTTTTCAACTGCCACAAGGTCGTATTTAGTTTTTCTGCCTTTAGTTTTTGGCTCGGTTATGTATACGAAACACCCGGGAATTAGTAATTCTTTGCACCTACCGGTGTTTTTAACGTGAACAGTTTCAATATTCCCATCTATATCTATATGGGCAATAAACCTGTTTGGTCGTGAAACAAATTTAGCTTTTAAAATATTATCATACTTCATTCAATGCCTCACTCAACTTTTGCGGTATTCCCCTCGGACCTCTGACTGCAAAAATATCATACTCACTTTTCAAAACATCAAAGGTAAATTTATCCGCAGGGTATTTTCTTTCAAGTTTTATTGTTGTTAATGCTTCGATATTTACATTTTTACTTTTAAAATTGCAAGGTATATCCGTTTCAAGTATCGTACATTTATACAGGATAGCCGAAACAGGAGCACCTACATACATATAAAGAGTATCGCCGACTTTAAAACTTTTACCTTGTTTCCAAGTCAAAGTATTGGTTTCTTCAAATGCAGAAATTATGTCAAAGTATTTCGGATTTGAGGGTATCAGCCATTCCTTTGGCTCACGGTATTTATCATGCTCTTTTTTTGAGGCGGTAGCTATAAAACTCATATCAATAAGTCTGTATATCTCATCAACATCCACCGTACCATCAAGCAATACTGACACCCAATTTCCTTTTGCGATATGGTAGCCTTTGAAATGACCGTCCTGCTGCACAAGAATATCCCGTGTAAATGAGTCCGAAGCTTTTATGTTAAGCACATCAACATATTCCTCCCCGATAAGCCCAAGTTTTGAGCGCGGGATGTCCATAACAAGCCCGTACCATTTTTCATTATCGGTATGACGAAAAACGGAATAAGAGGGGTATTTAAACCACGGGTGTTCTATGTCGCTTCCGTATTTTTGTTTTATGTAGCCGTAAATTTTTTCTTTTGTATTCATTTGGTATTATCCTGCCAAGTAAATTATAGTTGCTTTTTAAAATAAACTACATCGTCCATCGGGTTATTATAATATGGCTCGGTTTCCGTAAATCCAACTTTTTTATAAAGCCGTATTGCACTTTGCAATGGCTTGATAGTATCAAGCACCATTTCCGAATAACCGTCTTGACGGGCAAGCTCGATTATTTTATCAACAAGAAGTCGCCCCGCATTATTTTTTCGACAATCGGGTTTAACATACAAGCGTTTCATTTCACACCGTTGGTCGTTGTGCTTATGATAAGCAACGCAGCCTACGATTTCTCCGTTATCTGCCTGCGCACAAAGCAATCTTCCGTTTGGCGGCAGATACTTTTCGCGTAACTTATAAAATTCGGCAGCAACATTTTGAAACGATAAATCGCGTCCGAGTTCTGTCAAATATTCCTTTAATAATTTTTCTATTTCTTCAATGTGCATTTCGCCATCGATAATTTTCATAATCATTTTTCATTCCTGTTCTATTTTTTTATAGAGCCTTCCGCTTCTTCTTTAGTCGAAAAAAGTCTATGCTCCCTAACTTTTATTCCGCCGGAGCTGTCCAAAAATTTAACGGTGCAAAATCCACCGGCACATTTCATCACCTTAACCTCTCTTATAAAACGATTGCTTTCTACAATAAAAGCAGTATCGCCCTGATTGAATTTTGCCATAGAAACACCTCCTTGCTCATTGAAGGAAACTAAAACTTATTCAATTATTTTTTTGCACCAATCGGGAATATTCTTGTCGGTAATATCCCAAGAACGATTTTCATAAATTGCTACGCTCTTAAACACTATCGTGTTATCATATAATTCTATTCTGTCACAATAAGGAATGACCTTTTTTAATTGCCCAAAGGAACGATTGTATCGTTTACGAATGTCCGCCTCGGGAATACCGTGTCCGCCATTCTTTACTCGCTCGTTCACTCTTTGTACCGCCAAATCTTCATTGTCAAGCCCCACATAGTACAATTCGATAACATATCCCTGTTGCTTTGCGTTGATAATATTTTTTATTATACTTCCTCCGCAAAGAGTCGTCTCTTGATTAAAAGATTTGTTTGCAGCCATATATTCTTTGATTTTTGCAACGGCAATTTTCCCGGCTTTAAAAACATCTTGTGGATTATCCCACCTGCCAATATCCCTTACTATTTCATCAACATTTACTCTCGGAAGATTTTGCAGTTTGGGATTTGAAAGATATAGCGTTGTTTTGCCTGCACCGTTTACACCGGCAAATATTACAAACTTCGGCATATCAAAACCTCTTTTCGGCAATTATTTTTTTCTGCTTGACTTGTAATATATAATCCGTTACAAGTTTAATAAAATTTCTCTCGTCCTCGGTCTCTGCCTCTTTCATCAAGTCATAAGACTCATCAAATTCTATATCGGAACACTCATTATATAACTGATGTAATATTTCAAATTTAGTCATAAAAATCTTCCTTTCATCTTTGAAATATGGTGGTAGGCTAACATAATTTTTTTCTCTAAATGCCTAAGGCTTTTTTATCTGAAGTCCCAAAATCCTGTTCCGGTTTCGGGGTCATATTTTCTTTTTATCGTTCCGCCGATAACGGGTCGAAGTTCTATCTCCGCTGTGTAAAGTACCGTTATTGATTTTATATGACCGCCCGACACTTTATGCTCGCCATCTTTTTTGTGGGTAAATAAGGCGTGGGTGTGATGAAAAAATTCTCCGTCATCATCGGTAACAACATTTCCGTTTAAAGAAATCAGCTCAAGCATTCCCGACAAATTTTCTGTTTCAAAATTTCCACGCTCCGAAATAAAAGCTTGTATCTCCGCTTCTTTACATCCACCGATACCACTAAACACGGCAGACATTATGCCTTCTTTTTTACAAATATCTATAATGCTTTTTATTATTTCTTCATTCTTATCGACCCTTATATAATAAGTATCGCCATATTTTCTGTAATCCAAATTTAAAACCTCTTTTTTCTTTTTTCAGCCCTAAAAGGGGCTATCTTTCTTACTTTGCAAGCATAGGCAGTGGTCGACCACTTGCGTTTTACAAGCCGAATTTTTTTTTAATTTCACCTTGTATCCCTAATGGGTCGACCATTGCCGTTTTTAAGGTTTCACCTTAAAATCTTGTTAGGGAAACCCTAAGACCCTTGTTCCTCTGCGAGAAAATTACAATTACAAAAGTTTATCTCCAAATGCTTCAATTACATCATCGCTATCTCTGCCAGTAATTGTTTTTCCTGTAGCATTTTGAATAGCATCAAGTAATTTTTTCGCACGATCTATTATAAATGCATCAAAATCATCTGCTCTTGCGATTGTTGGTGTAATCCAATGTGTTTCAAGATACCCGTCCAGTTTATCAGAATTTACCTGACCTGTCATTTCTATTTTTTCTAAATATTTACTTGGAGCAACTCCACCAATTTCTCTGTTTGTGCTATATGATATTGGTGTTTTATTTACAACACTATTCCATTTTTTGCTTGGTAAATTGTTCTTTTCACAGTAAGCTTTTGGAAAAAAATGATGTATATCTACATAGTCTGATTTGTAGACCGTAAAATCCATTTCTCTTCCGCTAATAAAATCTTGACAGTGATTTTTAAGAATAAGAGCAAGTATTCCTTTATATGCGGCAGACTGTCTGGTTTGTAAACTAAGTAATCGAGTTGGATTAAAGTAAGATTCTTGCACAGTTTTTGGAATAACAGCATTATTATTTATCCAGTCTATAACTTGAACAATGTCATTTGCGTATCTTGTTTCATTTGCTGAACCATATAATTCTCCAAATACTCCACACCAATACCATTGCTTTATTTTATTTTTTATATTAGTAATGCTTATTTTGTTTCCTGCTAATAAGAAAGTACAAATTGCCGCAAGAGGAATTAGTTGTGTCGTGTAAGGTAAATCTCTACTTGTAAAAATACGTTCTTCCTGCAAGATTTTTTCTGCTTCAATAAATCCGTTTGTAAGCTCATCCTTGTATTTTTTGTATTCAGATAATGGTAAATTTAATACATCTTTTTTCTTGCAAGATACAGAAATTCTATCATCAGTTAATTTTTTGTTATATGTTGATAATAATGTTAATGCAACCAAAAAATCAGTTGCGGTTACTATTTTAAGAATATCTGTATTGAATGAGTTTTCTTTACGCTCATCCCAATCCTTGCGTAATTCAAAATCATCTGCACTATAGGAAGCAACTACAAGTTCAAAAACTGTAAGAGGAACACCACCGGTATTAACATTTTCAAAAACTCGGCAAACTGCTTCCTTCGGTGTTTCTTTTTCAAGAGAAATAACAGGCATTTGATAGCCAATCACTTTTTGTATTATTTCCTTCATAAAATTATTGAATAAATCCAAAGCCTCTGAATTATCTTTGTAATACGTTTGATATCCATTTTGCCAACCCATAACCTTGATTAAATCAAAAATACAATTTAGTGGGAACAATTTATTTTTATATTCATCTTCAATTGTTGTAAGGTCAAGGTCAATATGTCGACCAAAATCACTTGTTTTTAATTTTGTACTCGGAATAGAAATAATAATTTCTTCGTCATCGGCATTTGGGTCGAGTGACTTTTCAATGTTAATATAATAATATCTGAAAATAGTTTTGTTCTTATCATTCCTTGTACAAGTTTTTACTGGTTTTGGAGAATACAAAGCAGAATATAGAGAGGTAAGTCTTTGTTGTCCGTCTAAAATAAGTTCACTTGGCACAACATCCTTACCCTCTGAAGCAGAGCCTTCTATTGGTCGATATTTGAATCTTATGTTCTCATTACCGTATGTCAAAAACATTGCCGCACCAACAGGATAGTTGTGAACAATCGAAGCAATGAGGGCAACAATTCTTTCATCCTCCCACACCCAACTTCTCTGAAAGTCGGGAAGTTGAGCTTTACCCTCATCTACAGCTTTTAGTAAATCC
>DFHZ01000090.1:0-6814 GCA_002371985.1 Ruminococcaceae bacterium UBA3710
AGGTGTGCTTCTGCGTGGCGTCGATAAAGTCCACTTTTTCGTTGATCCGGTTGACGAGCTGCCGCAGATAAACGCCGGATTTCATATAGTTGTTGATGTCCTCAAACACATTGCGAACGACGTATTTTTTCATATCGCCGTCGGACGCGTCGAGCTTTTTGAGTTTTGCAAAAAGCGTATCGACAAAAGAAATCAGCGCGTCGCCCGTGATGCCTTCCTTATTCGCAGCCCAGTCGCGCCAGCGCAGCCCCTCCGGAATCACACCGTGGTAATCGGCGCGGAACTCCCATTCCATCTCCTTTGCGTCAAACGCTTTCAGGAACAAGAGCCATGTGATCTGCTCGATATACTGCGCGTCGCCGTTCAAGCCGGCATCCTTACGCATAATGTCTTCCAGCGATTTTATCAATGCGGACATTGCCATAGTGTTTTCTCCTTACGCGGCGTAGATAGCCGACTCTAATTCTTTAATCGCTTCGCGGTATTTTGCAATACCGCCGAATATAGTATTGATAATATAAACCTGCGTGCCGTACTGCTTGATCGGATCGACCTTCAACACGTCCACGTTTTCGAGATCATCAAGTCCGCTATCGGCGTATTTAGTCAAAAGCGCATCGAGGATCTCGGCGGCCTTTTCGCCGTATTCGGTGAAATAATTGCGCTTACGGACGTGTTCCGCTCTTTCTTTGCGCGTCAACGGCGGCTGATCGAATACGATATGCAGAATGAGGTCGAACGGATCAAGATCTTTGCCGATCTCGTCGCAAAGATCGTCGAAGAACACGCCGCGCTTTTCCAGCTCTTCCACGACCGCCTGTTTCTTCTCCGCATCGTTCCACGCGGAAAGGAAGTCGTCTAGCGAAGCGTATTGGTTGCGAACGTTGCGCTTTGTGTAGTCGATCAGACTCTCCGTGATGAGATTGCCGTTTTTATCGAGGTACTGAACGTGTTTTTGTGATACCGTTACGGTCGTATCGCCGAGCACATATTTGGGCTTTTTATCGCCGCCCTTCGGCGGAATCTTTGGCGGATCTTCCGGACCGGGGCCGGATTTGTTCGGCTCAAAATCATCCTGCTGTTCGATCGGACCGTCGAAGTCCGGATCGTGGAACAGACGCGTGACATCGCGGAAATCGAAAATCGTGAAATACATTTTGCCGAGTTCTTCTTCCAAACGGGTTCCGCGACCAATGATCTGCTTGAATTCGGTCATTGAGCGGATGTTGGAATCAAGCACTATATATTTGAGCGTTTTAATATCAACGCCGGTGGAAAGCAGTTTAGAGGTGGTAACAAGCACGGGATATTGGCTTTCTATATTGCGAAAATTATCTAGCTGTTTTACACCCTCTTCATCGTTGGCGGTGATACGCATAACATAACGGTCATCAACGGCACACATATCGGCGTTTTCATTGATCAGGGCGCGGCGCATACGGTCTGCGTGTTCCTGATCCACGCAGAAGAAGATGGTTTTATCCATCCGGCAATCGTGCTTTTTAAGATAATCGGAAACGGTTTTCGCAACCAGTTTTGTGCGGCGTTCCAACACAAGATTTTTATCAAAGTCGATCGTATTGTAAACGCGATTATCGATCACCTCGCCGTTGTCGTCAAGTTGCCCGTCATAGGGGACAAAGCCCTCAATATCACGGTCGAATAAAACGCGTATCACGCGATAGGGGGCTAAGAAGCCGTCATCAATCCCCTGTTTGAGGGAATAGGTGTAAATCGGCTCGCCAAAGTAGTCTATATTAGAAACCGAATTCGTTTCTTTAGGCGTGGCGGTCAGCCCGATCTGCGTTGCGGATGTGAAATACTCCAGAACTTCGCGCCACTGGCTATCCGCCTTTGCACTGCCACGGTGGCACTCGTCTACCACAACAAGGTCAAAAAATCCGGGGCTGAACCGCTTAAATAAACTATTGGCATCTTCGTCTTCGCCCGTCAGTCCTTGATAGAGCGCAAGGTAAATTTCGTGGGCTGTATCAAAGTTATTTTTTGTTACCCAATTCATTTTATCCTTAAACGGCGCAAAATCGTTGGTGAACGTCTGGGAGATCAGCGCGGTACGGTCTGCAAGGAACAGAATGCGCTTTTTGATGCCCGCTTTCCAAAGCCGCCAGATGATCTGAAACGCGGTGTATGTCTTGCCGGTGCCGGTTGCCATAACGAGCAGAACGCGGTTTTCGCCGTTGGCGATCGCTTCCACCGTTTTGTTGACGGCGTTCATCTGATAGTAACGCGGCTGCTTATCGGGATTGTCCGAATAATACGGCTCGTCGATGATTTTGTCCTGAGTCGGATTAACGTGAGCCTGTTCATGGTACATCTTCCACAGCGTTTCAGGCGAAGGAAACTCATCCAACGACAGTGTTACCTCAACGTCGCCTTCGGTGATTAATTTATTATGAAAAACAAAACCGTCGCCGTTGGAGGAAAAAACAAACGGCACGTCCATTATTTTGGCATAGTTCAGCGCCTGTTGCATACCGTCACCGATGGAGTGATTATTATCTTTTGCCTCCACAATGGCGATAGGTTTGTTGGGCTTGTAGAAAAGAACATAATCTGCTTTAAGAGGTTTGTCACGCTTGCAGGTTTTGCCACGAGCGATTATCCGACCTTTTGTGATTGGGTATTCCTCCCGCATCTGCGAGAAGGAACTCCAACCCGCCTTTACAATGGCAGGCGTAATATACTTGGTGCGGATATCGGCTTCAGACAAATCTTTTTTATTAAAATCAGTCATTTCAAGTCCTCCGCATCATCCGGAATAAACTCCATTATATCGTCCGCTTTGACATCAAGCGCAAGGCAAATACGACCGATAGTTTCTGTAGTAATATCTTCACTATGGTTTAAGCGGTACATCTGATACTGAGTCAGGTGCGCCTTTTCTTGCAAATCTTTTTTCTTCATATTGCGATCGACAAGAATATGCCATAACTTTTTGTAGCTTGTAGCCATATCCGTTCCTCCTAAAGCCACATTGGAAGCAGTTAAAATAATACTCATATATTATATTATGTTTTTCGGATAAAAGCAACAATATTTTTGGTATTCCGACAATATCCTTGTGATACCGATTGAAATATTCTGCCTTGTCTGATTTATAACCCCTGCTATGCGAAATTTTTAAACGCGATTTCGCATAATTCGCAAAAATTTTTCGAAATTGATGTAATGGAGTGCTGTGTTAGCGCGCGAAAATTTGGCAATCACACATTTGCAAAATTCTTGTATTTCATTCATAATGCTTTTATTAAATGGAAGAAAGGGACATGCATTATGAAAAACAGCAAAATTATTCAAAACCGAATTAAGTGCCTTAAATGTGGTGATGTCATTGAAAGCAAGTACCGGCATGATTATAAAACTTGCTCCGGTGGCGCCTGTGCCATTGACAATTGTACAAATATGTGTTAGTATGTTAGTATGTAAACTTACATACTAACATGTAAAAAGGTGGTGATTACTTGACTGTTAATAATTCAATGCGATTCTGCAATTTACTTGCACAGATGATAAAAGAAGCACCACAATTAAATCATGTCAAGTTTTATACCGCTCTCGGCATAAAAAAACCTTATTTTTATGATATTTTAAGCGGAAAAGCTAATCCACCTCCCCCTGAGCGTCAATTTGCAATGTTGGAATTGTTAAATCCAACAGAAGAACAACGCGAATTGTTTTTTGACTTGGCTGCTCAAGAGCGAAATGAAGTTCCTGCCGATATTGCGGAAATGCTAAAAAACACAAAACTACGCAAAGAATTAAGAAAAGAAATAGATTACAGAAATTTATTAAAGAACGGAGATTGTAAAGATGAGTGATAATAAAAGAGAGCAAGAAAGAACCGAACTTTATCGTACTATCTGGGCGCTCGCTAATGAACTTAGAGGCAGCGTTGATGGTTGGGATTTTAAACAATATGTTTTAGGTATGTTATTCTATAGATACATTTCTGAAAACATTGCGGATTACATAAATGAAGGAGAGTGGGCGTCTGGAAACAGAGACTTTAATTATGCCAAAATTGATGATACTATAGCAATAAGTATCAAAGATGATATTGTGCAGGAAAAAGGATTTTTTATTCTGCCAAGTGAATTGTTTTGTAAGTTGTTAAACAGAATTAAGGAGGCTGATAAAGACGCTAAAGAAAAGGCAGAAAAAGATGGGAAAGAAGTAGAAATTGCCGATTTGGACGAAAACTTAAACGAAATATTGCAAGCAAACTTTAAAAGCATTGAAGAGTCTGCTGTTGGGAAACCAAGCGAAGAAAACTTTAAAGGTTTGTTTGATGACATAGATGTAAACAGCAATAAACTTGGTCCTACTGTTATTAAGAGAAACAAACGGCTTAAAAGGTTGATTACAGTTATTGGCGACATGGATCTCGGCAATTATCAAGATAATTCCATCGATGCTTTTGGCGACACCTATGAGTATTTGATGGGGATGTATGCCTCCAACGCCGGAAAAAGCGGTGGTGAGTTTTTCACTCCGCAAGAAGTATCTGAGTTGCTTACGAAACTTTCGCTTCTTGATAACAAAGGTAATATGAAAGCAGAAGTAAATAAAGTATACGATCCCGCCGTAGGCAGTGGATCATTACTTTTGAAGTTTGCAAAAATTCTTGGTAAGGATAATGTTCGGAACGGCTTTTTCGGTCAGGAAATCAACATTACTACTTATAATCTTTGCAGGATAAATATGTTTCTGCACGATATAGGTTATGATAAATTCAGTATTGAACATGGTGATACTTTAGTCGATCCTAAACATTGGGACGATGAACCGTTTGAGGCTATCGTTTCCAATCCCCCCTACTCTATAAAATGGGAGGGATCTGACAACGGGCTATTAATAAATGATAAGCGTTTTTCTCCTGCCGGTGTATTGGCTCCTAAATCAAAAGCGGACTTTGCTTTTATTATGCATTGCCTCAGTTGGCTTGCCACGAACGGAACAGCGGCTATTGTTTGTTTTCCGGGCATTATGTATCGTGGTGGAGCGGAACAAAAAATTAGAAAATACCTGATTGATAATAACTACATTGAATGTATTATTCAGTTGCCTGGAAACCTTTTTTATGGAACAAGTATTGCAACTTGCATTATGGTTCTCAAAAAATCTAAAGTTGATAATAAAACCCTTTTTATTGATGCTTCTAAAGAGTTTGTCAAATCTACCAACAGCAATAAATTGGGCGATGGAACCGTAAGCAATGAGCCAAATAACATCCAAAATATATTAAACGCTTATATTAACCGAAAAACTGAAAAGTATGTTTCCGCTCTTGTTAAACAGGAAGATATTGAAAACGCAGATTACAATCTTTCTGTATCAACTTATGTGGAAAGTGAGGATACAAGAGAAGTTATTGATATAGCTATCCTTAATGAACAAATATCTCAAATTGTTCAGCGTGAAAACACATTGCGTGCCGAAATTGATGCGATTATAGCTGAAATTGAGGAGGCGTAATATAATGACATTAGGTGATATTCTTTCAAAAGCTCCGACAGATGAATACAAGCAGGTAGAAGGTTTTTTAGTCAATAAAAAAGGTAAAATTGGGCAACAGGAAAAACTATCAAATTGTAATATTGCATTGAACTACTATTGCAATAATTGTGACGATATCCGTACATTTTGCTCTGCCGGTAATATTAGTTGTATTTTTGAGAGTAAGACTTTAATCAGTATCGATGGCATTTTGGCTTGCAATTGTGGGGCTACCGTTCGGGTATGGTTTCTGGTTGAAAGTAAAAATGATATTACACTTGCTTCGCCTGAAATAAGGATTTTAAAAAGAACCGAAAAATTTTCTGAAAAAGTTTCCTTGATTGATAATGGCTACGGAAATTTCACAGATTCCCTTGAAAAAGCCAAAAGAGCGGCGAGAGAAGGATTTGGCGCTGGTTCGATTGTTTATTTAAGAACCGTTTTCGAATCAGTTATTAAACAAGTTGGCTCAAAGGAAAACATTGAAAAAACATTTATTGATAAAAACGGAAAGGAAAGGCATAAAACTACTGAAAGATACCTAAAAGAAGTTGATGAAAAGCGACATATAATTCCTTCCGAATTTTCTGCGGATGGATATAAACTTTTTCGAGAATTAAGCGGAGTCGTCCATGGTGATTATTCAGAAGATGAAGCATTACAAAAATTTGACGCTTTTTACCGATTAGTTACAGGAGTGTTGGAAAAAATAAAAACTAACAGAGAATTAATGGATGCGATAGGAACCTTGGGTTGGCATACCGGAGGTGAAGAAAATGAATAAATTAGAACAAATTATAAATGAACTTTGCCCCAATGGGGTAGAATTCAAGAAAATAAAAAACAGTTATAAAAGAATTAAAGGTACTCCTATTACTGCGAAAAAAATGAAAGAAATCGCATCTGATGATGGCAAGATTAAAATCTTTGCAGGAGGAAAAACTGTCATCACCGCTCATGAGACCGACATACCTAATGCAAATATTACGAGAGTACCTGCTGTTTTGGTACAGTCCAGAGGGGTGATTGATGCTATTTATTATGACAAACCATTCACTTTTAAAAATGAAATGTGGGCATATACCGCAGATAATCCAATCGAAGTGAAATATTTGTACTATATTCTGAAGAACAATATTGAACATTTCAGAAAAGCGGCTTCGGGAATGGGATCGCTACCTCAAATTTCTTTGCGAGTAACGGAAGATTTCATAATCCCCATTCCACCTCTACCAGTACAAAAGGAGATTGTCCGTATATTAGATAACTTTACGGAACTCACTGCGGAACTCACTGC
>DFHZ01000090.1:6871-13764 GCA_002371985.1 Ruminococcaceae bacterium UBA3710
GGAACTCACTGCGGAACTCACTGCGAGAAAACAGCAATACGAATATTACAGAGATTATCTCCTTACCTTTGAAGATGACTCCTATTCACTTGATGATGATTTTGAAAATGTTAATAACAACGGCGTTACGAAGTATAAGTTAGGCGATATATCAAAAATTGTCAGAGGTGCTTCTCCTCGACCAATTAAAAATTTTATTACTAATGATCCTGAAGGGGTAAACTGGATAAAAATAGGAGATGTGAAACCCAATTCAAAATACATTACAAGCACAAAAGAGAAGATAACAATTGAAGGTGCGGCAAAATCAAGGCTGGTAAAAAAAGGTGATTTTATACTGTCGAATTCAATGAGCTTTGGAAGACCGTATATTTTGGGTATTGATGGTTGCATACACGACGGTTGGCTTTGTATCAGTGAATTTGATAAATATGTTATCACTGATTATTTGTATTACATATTACTATCAACAACAATTCAAAATGAAATGAAGAAGCGAGCTTCTTTTGGTGGAGCAGTACAAAACCTCAATGCAGATATTGTTAGAGATTTAGAAATACCTGTTCCACCGATTGAAACACAGAAAAAGATTGTATCTATTCTTGATAGGTTTGATAAACTCGCTAATGATATAAGCGAGGGCTTACCTGCCGAAATTGAAGCAAGGCAAAAGCAATATGAGTATTACCGGGATAAGCTCTTAACTTTTAAGAAAAAGGAGGCTACGGAAAATGCATAATTTTGAAATTGTGGCAAGTTCTACTGAAAGCACGGTGGTGGCAGAGTACACACCCGAAAAAAGAAAAAGCACTGACTATCAGAGCGAAGCGGAACTTGAAAAAGATTTTATAAATCGCCTTGTCAGTCAGGGCTATGAATACATTACTATAAAAAGCGAACAAGATTTAATTGACAATCTTCGCGCTCAGCTTGAAAAGCTGAATAACTATACCTTTTTTGATAAAGAGTGGAACGATTTTTACAGCAGTGTTATTTCAAACGGTAATGATGGGATTGTAGAGAAAACCCGCAAAATACAGGAAGATTATCTGCAAAACCTTACCCTTGATAACGGTTATGTAAAAAACATTAAGCTGATAGACAAAACAAACATCCACAACAACCATTTGCAGGTGATAAATCAGTATGAAGAAGACGGTGGAAAACATGATACCCGTTATGATGTAACTATTTTGGTGAATGGATTACCATTGGTGCATATTGAGTTAAAAAAACGTGGTAATTCCATTCGTGAAGCATTCAATCAAATCAACCGTTATCAGCGAGACAGCTTTTGGGCGGGTAGCGGACTGTATCAGTATGTCCAGTTGTTTGTAATCTCCAATGGTACGCATACAAAGTATTATTCTAACACAACAAGGTATCAGCATATCAAAGACAATGAAGAAAAAAACGCTGCAAAAAAGAAAAAGACTTCAAATAGTTTTGAATTTACAAGCTATTGGGCGGATGAAAAAAACCACACTATTCCGGATCTTGTGGACTTTACAAAAACCTTTTTTGCAAAACACACCCTGTTAAATATTTTGACTCGTTATTGTGTTTTTACCTCAGAGGATTTATTATTGGTAATGCGTCCATATCAAATTGCGGCAACTGAAAAAATCTTAAATCGTATTATTGTTTCTACTAATCTCAAAAAAACCGGCAGAAAAGAGGCGGGTGGTTACATTTGGCACACCACCGGAAGCGGTAAAACATTAACCAGCTTTAAAACCGCTCAGCTTGCTCAAGGGCTAAATTTTGTTGATAAAGTATTGTTTGTTGTAGATAGAAAAGATCTTGATTATCAGACAATGAAGGAATATGACAGATTTGAAAAAGGTGCCGCCAATAGCAACACCTCTACTAAAATTCTGCAAAAACAAATGGAAGATGATAATGCAAAAATCATTATCACAACCATTCAAAAGTTGGATAAATTCATATCTAAAAATAAGGAACATGAAGTTTATCAAAAACACATTGTTATGATTTTCGATGAATGCCACCGTTCTCAGTTTGGAGATATGCACAAGTCGATTACCAAGCACTTTAACAACTACCACATTTTCGGTTTTACAGGCACTCCTATTTTTGCAATAAATTCTAACAGTTCTAATGCGCCAAATATGCGTACCACAGCGCAGGTTTTCGGCGGTGAACCAGATGAAAACGGGAACAAAGTAAGACCGCTTCACGCATACACCATTGTAGATGCTATTCACGACGGAAATGTACTACCTTTTAGAATTGATTATATCAACACAATCAGGAATCCTGAGATTTTATACGATAAGCAAGTAAAGGCGATTGACCGTGAAAAAGCTTTACTTGACCCTAAAAGAGTTTCCGAAATCACACAATATATTCTTGAACATTTTGAACAGAAAACTTATCGTAATCAAAGCCGTTCCTATTATGATCATAAAGTCATTACAAATGTAGAAAAAATGGCGAAGTCCAAAAATAATACTGTATCAGAGCAAAAAACAACCACAAAAGTAAATGGCTTTAATTCAATTTTTGCAGTCGCATCTATTCCGGCAGCTATTGCATATTACAATGAATTTAAAAAACAAATGGATGAGACAGGTCACGGATTGAATATTGCTACAATCTTTAGTTTTAATCCAAACGAAGAAGATCCTGACGACATTTTGCAAGATGAAAACTTCGATACAAGTGGTCTTGATCAGACTTCAAGAGATTTTCTCGACAGTGCTATTGATGACTATAATAAGTTGTTTAATGTTAGTTACGATACATCTGCCGATAAATTTCCTAATTATTATAAAGATGTCTCTTTACGAATGAAAAATCGTGAAATTGATTTGCTGATTGTAGTCAATATGTTTTTAACAGGATTTGATGCAACTACTCTCAACACCTTATGGGTAGATAAAAATTTAAAAGATCACGGTTTGATTCAGGCGTTTTCTCGTACCAATCGTATTTTGAACTCTGTTAAAACCTTTGGAAACATTGTTTGTTTTAGAAATCTTGAGACAGCTACTAATAATGCTTTAGCACTTTTTGGAGACAAAAATGCAAGAAGTATGGTTATTTTAAAAACTTACAATGAATATATGAACGGCTATGAAGATGAGCAGGGAAAACATATTGAAGGTTATAACGAGCTTGTAAGTAGACTTGTTAATGAATTTCCAATTAACAGTCAAATTGTTGGCGAGGATAATGAAAAAGAATTTATTAAACTGTTTAGTCGCATTTTGAAGCTAAGAAATATTTTAAGATGTTTTGACGATTTTGAAAGTGAGAATTCTGTATCCATTAGAGATTTACAAGATTATCAAAGCATCTATATTGACTTATATCAGGATTACGCTAAAAAAAGCGACATTGAAAAAGAAAGAATCAACGATGACATTGTCTTTGAAATAGAACTTATTAAGCAGGTTGAAGTCAATATAGATTATATCTTGATGCTTGTCGCTAAATATCATGAATCAAACTGCGAGGACAAAACGATTCTTGCTAATATTAACAAATCAATAGATGCCAGTATTGAGTTGCGAAGCAAAAAGGCTCTAATTGAGGGATTTGTCTCACAAATGACAGTAAAGACAGATGTTGACAAGGACTGGAAAGAGTTTGTCAAGCGACAAAAAGAACAGGATTTAGAAAACATTATCAAAGATGAAAAATTAAAACACGATGAAACTCAAAAATTTATAGAAAATTCATTCAGAGATGGTGAGATAAAAACCACAGGAACGGATCTTGATAAAATACTGCCTCCAATTTCAAGGTTTTCAGGTGATGTAAATAGGGCATTGAAAAAACAGAATGTCATATATAAGTTAAAAGGCTTTTTTGAAAAGTATTTCGGTTTGATGTAATTTAAAAATTGCCTACATGCCTCGCAAATTTTACCAATATATATTTTTTATTAAGGAAGCAAAAATATTTTGAAAAACTGCTCATCGGACCAAAAATCTGGTGGGCAGTTTACTTTAGTTGTCTGATTAATTTAACAAGAAATTATATTGCAAAGCGCTAGCCGTATTTAAATGCGGCATTATTATGCTTTTTGTGTTGGTTGGCAAGGAATGTTTTAGTCCTAATTACAAATATTTTGTTGAATTAGATTTTTAAACGAATAATTATTTGACAAGCAACAATAATAATGATAGAATGTAGGTGCGAAAATTAAAAATAATTTAAGTTTCGGAAGTGATTTTGTGAAATTAATAGAAAGAACAACATTCTTAAACAGGCTTATTGACCTTATTGGGACACCCGATATTAAATTAATTACCGGTATTCGTCGTTCCGGCAAATCAAAGCTTCTGTCTGCATTTATCGATTATCTCGAACAGATTGATGAAAACGCTAACATAATTTTTATTGATTTTTTTAACATTCAGTTTGAAAATTTAAAAGAATACCATGCTTTAAATGCTTATATCGAAAGTCAATATGTTAAAGGCAAAAACAATTATGTTTTTGTGGATGAAGTGCAGCTTTGCATTGGCTTTGAAGTTGCAATCAATAGCCTCTATTCGAGCGGTAAATATGATTTGTATATTACAGGTTCTAATGCGTTTTTGCTTAGTGCCGACCTTGCAACTTTATTTACTGGAAGATATATTGAACTTCATGTTTTTCCTTTCAGCTTTTCAGAGTTTTGCCAGTATTATGATAACGAAAAGGATATTGATAAGTTGTTTGATGACTATGTTGTTAAAGGAGGACTTTCCGGCTCGTACCTTTACAGGAGCGAACAGGATAGAGTAAGGTATATTTCTGAGGTATATGATACCATCATCAATAGAGATTTAGTGCAAAAATACCGCCTGCCCGATACTTATGTGCTCGACCATTTGGCAGAGTTTTTAATGGATAATATTAGTAACTTGACCTCGCCGAATAAGGTTGCGAATACGCTTAATTCAAATCAGATAGATACCAACCACAAGACTATCGGCAAGTATGTGAAGCACCTTTGTGACGCTTTTATATTCTATGACATAAAACGATATGATATTAAGGGTAAGAAATACCTTGACACCTCTGACAAGTATTATCTTTGCGATACGGGCATTCGTTTTGCTATGCTCGGCAGCAGAAATCTTGACTACGGCAGGTTGTATGAAAATATTGTCTGCATTGAGTTGTTAAGGCGAGGTTATGAACTTTATATTGGTAAACTGTATGAAAAAGAAATAGACTTTATTGCGATGAGGGGCAACGAGAAAGTTTATATACAGGTCAGCGATAATATCAGTAATCCCGATACCTTTAAGCGTGAATATGAACCTCTTCTTAAAATCAACGATGCATACCCGAAGATGATTATCGCCCGAACAAAACACGATGAATATGATTATCAGGGAATAAAAATCATTGACATTGCTCGGTGGCTAAAGAATTAAAGCAAATTACCTCTGCTTTTGGCAGAGGTAATTTTTTGATGTTATTTACTTGATTCGTTCAGCAACCCTATTGCAAGTGTGAAACCGTACTTGAATGCCGCTGTTTCGGAAGCGGAATTCATTTCATTTAATGCGGTGCAGTATTTCTCGAACAGTTCGGCTTGCTCAGACGATAGGGTCGACTCAAACTTTTCACGGTTTTTACTCACAAGACGAAGCAAACTCTTGTATTCCATATTAGCATCAACAAATTCTTCGACAGGACGAATATTCCCGTACCACAAGTTTTCAAGAATTGTCATGCGAACACCACCTCGCTTTTGACAATCTCTTCGGCGCGGTTGCTGATGGAGTTCATACGACGCACCCATTCCATCTGATCGGCGGCTTTGAGCTGCTCGGTTACGCCTTCGGATTGCTTCATTTGATCCACCAGCTGAGAAAACAGTTCCACGCTCGCCGTCAACACGCATTTTATTTTCTAAATACTTTGACGGCACAGTGATCCCTTTTCACCGGTAACCTTCTAATTTCAGCATCTATGACTTTTTTGATTTCCGCCATATCCGCTGTCTTTTCCGTACTTCTTGAATGCGGATCTGAAAGTTTCGCCGCCGACCAGTCGTGCTTTTTGAAAAATGCTTTCAGCTCTTCCAGTGTAGGTGCACGGTCAAGGTCAAGTAATGTTGTGTCTATATTTGCCATAAAATCACCCTGCTTTTTTGCTTATGGCTATATTATAGCATATTTCACTGTCCCAAACAAATCCCACTCTAAACAAAACATTGCGTGGCACTGATATTACTAGATATGTTTATTGCCTAAAAAGGCGATCACATTGTATAAATGTGGTCGTTTTTTTGAATGATAAGACTAAGGAGATGATTCCATTAAAGACTTCAAAAAAATATTAGTTATTCTATCACTCGGGTTAGTAACAGCCATTGTTATTTATCCGATTTTGCACGAGACAGGGCATTCTGTAGCAACAATTCTGCTTGGCGGAAAGATTATTGAATTTCATTTATTGCCGTTACCTAGTGTTCTGTGCGATGTCTATACCATATCTAATTTTGGAATTGTAATCATAGGAATATCCGGAATGATTTTTCCACTTTTGATGGCTATTGCTTTAAGCAAAAAAACATTTGCACTCTGGTATATATCCGAGTTGATAATCGGCATTTCTGCATACGCTTTTTTCATATCAATTATTGATTTAATATTAGAAAACTTCGGAATTATAATTCAAGATGAAGATGTTATTCAAGCGATACAAGTAATGCCTGAAAGTGAATTGTTTATATTCTTGGTAGTTATAACTTTTATGGGACTTGCTTTCTGGACATTTATTAAAAACAAGCCGGTAAAACGAATGATTGAATATTTAGAAATTGAAAATCCGAGAATCGCATAATTGCGGTTCTCGGAAAATTATTTTATGATTTATTCGGCAATAATTAAGACTAAAAATTGCGTAGAACTACATATTCT
>DFHZ01000131.1 GCA_002371985.1 Ruminococcaceae bacterium UBA3710
ATTATCGCTTGTCTTATAGTAACCTATAATTGCATCATCTGTTGAAGATACGCTTGAAAGTACACCTGTGTTTGTTCCTGTGGTAAGAGCAAGTGAAGAAACAGATGAGAATGTATCACTGCTTGTATTATTTACAGAGCCGTTTGAAAGAGCGGTACCCTTCCAAGTAAATCCGTTTAATACTTTACCTAATGCAAGTGCTTTATTAGCGGTAAGTGCGGAAATATAAATACTTGTCTTGTTGTTTGATGTATCAATCATACCAACTATATCATTTACAGAACGGTATGTGAAGTATTCAAATCTCTTAACACCCATAGCCATTGAAGTATAAAGCTGGAATGAGATTTCATCAGCATTAACAACACGACCGCTACCACTTGTGAATGTCTGAACGCAGTTTGTAAAGTCAACTGGGCGAGTATTAGCAGAATAATCTCTTGCAACATTTGCAGCGGCAAGTACAGACTGCAAATACTTACTGTTAAGTCCTTGTGTTGTGGTCTTGAAAATCCAGAAGCCTGAAGTCTTGGTGTAATCACCGAACGGATATGCGTCAAGTGAAAGTGATGCACCTGACGAAGCATCAAGACCTGTTACACAAGTATTGAGATAACTCGTTAAGAAACTCTGATAGTTTACAATAGACTGGTCGCCCTCATAGTGGTCATAAGAAGTAATCGGAACATGGTTTACATGCAAGTATTTACCTGCAAAGTTTTCGTTCATCCAGTCACGAAGTGATGTAACTCCTGCAAAGTTTGTTACCGATGTCTGACCCGAAGCAGTTTGTAATGCTTCAGTAGCGAAAGGCTCATCGTTCATATAGAAACCGTCGATAATATCTGAATATTTTTTAAGAATAGCGGTAGTATCAGCATCAAAATAGTCAGCCTTATTGGTATGGTTTCTGACAATTACTTTAAGACCGCTGTTATGTAGATTTTGAATTGATTCAACATAAGAATTGCGGAAAGTGAATGTATAATCAGCATCAAGAGTATAACTAATTCCGCCAAATGTAAATACAGAGCCTTGCTTAAGAACAAATGTATCTCCTACATTATAGTAATCATTAAATATAGGGTTGATATAAACTTTATCGGAATTAGTATCATAAGAGCACTGGAAATATCCCGGTCTTGTTCCTACATATTGCAGGTTTTGGTCTTCCGCAAGGAAGTTTGCGTAAGTTCCGTCTGCCGGTAAGTTGGTTGCAATTTGAATCATCTTACCCGTTGTATATCCGGTGTAAGTTAATGTTAGCGGATTTGAAACAGTCTTTTCATTATTCTTACTTACTTCTATGCTGTACGCAGATTTAATACTACCTGCATAGTCTTCGGTAATGATTGCGGTGTTCATTCCGAGTGCCTTATAATCTTCGATATCTTCTGCACTTCTTCCGTCTACCGGAACATCTGCGTATACACCGAATTCGGCACTATTGCCGAATTTTGCGGTGCTTAATTTTGAAAGCACTTCTGCACTGTATTCGGCTTCTTCTCCGGTATAGGTGCCTAAAAGAATTTTAACTATTATAGTTAAATCAACCGCATCAACGCTATTGTCGCTGTTAAGATCAACTTGATTATTACCAATCTTTGTTTGACCTGCAACATTTTTGAGATAAATAAGGTCTAAAATGTTTACATTTCCGTCCCCGTTTATATCACCTAATGTGCTGCTATCTGCAGGAATGGTGCTTGTTTTTTGCCAATTATTTCCGGCAAATGTATAATCGCAATCATTTTCAAGTATATAAGAATTGCCATCTGTGAAATTAAATACAGAATTTTTTGCAATCTTATATGTATCTTTTGCATTAAATGTACCTGAAAAATGGAATGTCAGAACAATAACTCCGTCGGCATTATCCATTCCAATCCAACCAACAGCTTTTGAGGAGCCAGTCTCGGTAATAACATTTCCGTTGTCGCTGGTAAGGAAGTTTACAAGTGGAGTTGTTGCAGGCAAATTAGTGTTAAATTGGATATAGCAACTGTCTGCTGTATTTGAAAAACCACTTGGTCTGTAAGAGAGAGTTAACGGAAGTTTTGGTTTTTCGCTCTGCCAATCGTTTCCGTTAAAGTAAAGTGTGTTAGCGGTGTCGGTATAATACTTTAGACCGTTTGTAAAGGCAAAGCAAGAGTTTGCACCTATTGTATACTCGTCTCTTGTTTGCATTGCATTATTGAAATGGAATGCAAGAACAATCGTTCCGTCGGCATTCAACATTTCAATGTATCCGACATTCTGTGAGCCGCTCTCGGAAATTTGACAACCGTTATCCGAAACAAGGAAGTTTGCAATCGGTGTATCGCTCGGCAAGTCGGTATTATACATAATTACATTGTTTGTACCGTAACGATATGTAAGTGTTAATGAATCATTTGTAAGCGGTGCAGTCTGCCAATCAGTACCGTTAAAGTAAACGGTTATATCGCCTGTTGTAGAATACTTTGTACCACCGTTCATAAAGCAGAAAAGTGAACCTGCGGAAAGTGTATAACTTTGACCTTTGGTAAAGTTTCCGTTAAAGTTAAATGAAAGTACAAGTTTTCCATCGGCATTGTTAACACCTGCCCAACCGAGTTGTTGATCGCCGGACTGTAAAAGGTTACAACCAAAATCAGTAGCAGTGAAGTTTGTCATACCACTGACAAAATCTATTCCTGTATTATACTGAATAGTATTTGCATTACCCCAACGATACTGTAAATTTATATCGTCATAAAGGGTTGTAAGGGTATAATTTGAACCGTCAAAACTTATTTTATATCCATATTTAAGTACATATACGCCATTTCCTGCTCTAAGAACAGAGCCTTTATTAAGTGTAATATTCTGACCGGCTGTTAAAGCATTGGTCCATTGCAAACAAATAAGACCATCCGCTCTGTTAGCGTAAAATTGAATGAGTCTAACACTTGTATCACCGGTTGTATCAAGATAAACATCAGCATCATTATTTCCGGGGTATACATCTACTTCTGATGAATAAGAAGTTGCAATATCTGTATAAAGCTGCAATAGACTTTCGGTTCCGTAACCGGCAGATTTAAACTCAAGCGGTGTTGTTTCATCCTCCGGCAGGTCGAATGTTGTCATTTTCCAACCTGTTGCAGTTCTTTCAAAATGATAACTGCGGTCAAGACCAAATGTCTTTCCGCCAAATTCGAATGTCTTAGCCTTAGAAAGAGTAAAGGTATCGCCTACATTTGTATCGCCGTCATAATATGTGAAAGTCCAAATAATATCATCTGTGCTTTCATCCCAGGTTACCCAACGGGGGCATACTCCGGCAAAATTTTCGTTAATCAGGAAGTTCCCTCCTGAAACACTACCCTTTTCTATACTTGTTGTTACCTGAAACAAACTACTTGTATTATAACCCAAGTTAAAATAAACTATTTCGGGTTCTTCGGCATTAGCAACAAGTGAAAGAGGGAAACAAGCCATAACTATTAAAGTTAGATTTAAGAGAAGCGCTAAAAGTTTCTTTTTCATTTGTAATCCTCCTAAAAATTATTTGATTGTGGTTTAACACAACCTGTTTTATTTCGTATGAGCACCGCTACTCATAAAAAATCAATAAACTACTCCATTGTAAAGATTGAGCCGTTAAACTTAAAGGTATAATCTTTTGAAAGCGTATAAGAAGAGCCGTCGATAAACTTAAATACAGAGCCGCTGCCAAGTACATATTGCTTATTCTTGAAATAGCCGACATTAAAGTAAAAACCTAAACAGATTTTTCCATTATTTTTAGTCATTGCAATATATCCGACATTTTTATAACCGCTTTCCAAAATACTGCATCCGTTATCGGTAACAAGAAAATCTTTAAGCGGAGTATCGTCAGGTAAATCGGTTTCAACTACGAAATGCTTACTGTTACTCTCGATAATGTTTTCAAAAGTAATCTCACCTAAATTATCCTCTATCCAGCCATTCTCTGTAAATTTGAGTTTCACTGTATTATTAAGTGTATAGGTTGAGCCGTCAGAGAATTTGAAAACAGAGCCTTTTTTCAAAATGTATGACTGTCCGACAGAGAATGCATCATTAAACACAAATCCTATGTAAATACAGTTATCTTCTCCTTTGACCATACTTGCCCAACCGAACGGTTGTGAGCCTTCTTGTAAAATAGAAGATCCGTTATCTGTACTCAAAAAGTTTTTACAGGCAGTATTTGCAGGTAAATCGGTTTTAAATTGTATCAATGTAGAATTGCCGAAGTTATAGGCACAAGAAACAGAGCCTTGAGGTGCCGGAATTTCAGAATCGTTTACCCATTTTGAGCCATCCCAGTGTGCATTGAATGTTTCGGTTATTACAATGGCATTATCACCATAAGCAATTACCGAATCTTTCATAATTGTAAGTACCTTGCCGTTATGCGGAATGTTAAGACAAAGAGTTTTATTATTGCTGTAGCCTATAAAATTGTAGCCGTCAGATGTGATTTCTTTTCCGTCAATCAATATTTTTCCTTCAAAAGAAAGAAGCGTATTATCATTAGGAACTTTAAAATCGTAACATTCTGTAAACTGCACCAAAACATTTTGAGTATATCCCGGTGTTAATTTAATCTTATCTACAACAAGTTTTTCTTGTCCGCCAACAGTAACATATTCGTCAGCCGGTGGAGTCGGTATTTCTTGGTCGGTTATCCACTTATTTCCGTCCCAATGAGCATTAAAAGTTTCGTTTATTAATACTGCTTTGTCGCCTGAGTAAACAACCGAATCTTTCATAATCGTAAGGACTTTACCTTTATGCGGAACGTTGAAACAAATTGTTGTATTTTTAGGATAACCTACAACATCGACATTTTCGGATGATAACTCTTTACCGTCTATCATTAGTTTGCCGCTGAAATAAAGTTGTTCGTTATCCTCTTTGGCTCCGAAATCATAAAACTGTGTAAACTGAACAAGGTTTTCCGTGGTATAACCGGCATTTAGTTTTATTTTATCAACAACAAGTTTTTGTTCATTGTTTACGGTTATATATTCGTCTGCCGGCGGATTTGGTATTTCAGAAACATTTACCCAGTTTTCGCCGTTCCAATATGCATTGAAAGTTTCGTTTATTACTACTGCTTTATTTGCATAATATACGATTGAGCCCTTGGTTACCGTAAGAATTTTACCTTTATGAGGAGCATTAAAGCAAATGGTGGTATTATTCTTATATCCGACAACTTTAACATTTTCTTCAGGTATTTTCTTACCGTCAATTCTTAAATCTCCGCTGAATTTAAGCGGTGTATCATCTGTATCGGCACCAAAGTCGCTGAAATCAATAAATTGAACAAGATTTTCTGTTGTATATCCCGGAGTAAGTTTTGTTTTATTTAAAACAAGTTTTTGTTCATTGTTTACGGTAATATATTCGTCTGCCGGTGGATCAGGGATTTTTCCGACATTAACCCAGTTTTTTCCATTCCAATATGCATTGAAAGTATTATCAACTATTGCGACTTTATCACCGTAATAAATCTTACTGCCTTTCATAACGGTAACGATATTGCCGTTATGAGGAGTATTAAGACAAATAGTTTTATTGTTCTTATAACCGATAAAATTGGCTTTTTCGGATTTTCCGTTGATGAGCAGAGTTCCCTCAAAAGATAAAGGAGTATTATCTTCCGGAACACCGAAATCAAAGAAATCTGTAAACTGAACAACTTTGTTTGTAGAATATCCCGGTGTAAGTTCTTTGTTGCCCACACAGGTCATTGTTTTTCCGTCAACTGTAATCGTGTAATAGTTATTTTTTAACGCAATACTCTCAAAAGTAAGCGAAACACCTTTTGCAACATTCTTCATTCCGTTGCTCGGTCCGAACACAAACTGCAAACCTTTAAGAACTTGATCGTAAGAACCTATATCTACAACATAATCCTGCATTTTGCCGGTGTTTTCAGACGATAATTTAATATTTGCAAGCAATTTTCCGTCATAGTCAAAAACACGCATACTTGAATATGAAGAATTAGAAATGTTCATACGCAGAACTATTGAAGTGTTATCGCCCTTTTCCATAGGCTTCGGGAAAATCATTTTAATACCCGAGCAAACACCCCAGTTACCTGTTCCGAGTTCAAGATTAACACAGTTTTTACCGTATGAAGCCGAAAACTCTTTTGGTTTATAACCGATATGTTCCTGTTCGGTACTGAAATTAAGTTTATCTGTAAACATCTCGCAATAAAGCGGGTCGTCAAATGCAGCGAGTAAACCATGCGGATCTACTCCGTAAATTGCATTACTCTCTTCTGCATCAAGAGTTAAAACTCCGTCGCCTAACGGTTTAACACGAACATATCCTTTTTTACCGTCCAATCTAACCGAAGTATCTGTTACGGTTTTTTCATTGCCGTTTAAATTAACAAGATAACCTGCTGCACCGTCTACCTTATCCCATGTTGCACGATTTCCGCTTATCTTTACATCGGTACTTTGCAGTTTTTGTGCTACCGAAATACTGTCGACATAAAGCGTCATATCGGTTGTATATCCG
>DFHZ01000086.1 GCA_002371985.1 Ruminococcaceae bacterium UBA3710
TTCCAAATAGACGACGGATATGAAACCTTTGTCGGCGATTGGCTTGATGTAGACAGCAAAAAATTCCCTAAAGGGCTCGGAAACATTGTAGATGCTATCCATAAAAAAGGCTACTTGGCAGGTATATGGTTGGCTCCGTTTGTTGCGGAAGAAAAAAGCAGGTTGTTCGGCGAACACCCCGCTTGGTTTAAGAAAGATAAAAACGGCAATTTCGTAAAATGCGGCGGAAACTGGAGCGGTTTTTATGCACTTGACCTTGAAAACAGTCAAGTAAAAGAATATATAAAAACCTGCCTTCAAACATATTCGGATATGGGCTTTGACTTTTTCAAACTCGATTTTCTTTATGCTTCAAGTCTGCCCGAATATTACGGCAAAACCTCAAGCGAAGTAGCAACAACGGCATATAAGTTTTTGCGTGAAGTGCTTACTGATAAACTTATATTGGGTTGCGGAGCCACCCTTTCAAATGCTTGTAAATTGTTCGATTATATGAGAATAGGGCCCGATGTTTCGCTTAAATTCGACGATGTTTTTTATATGCGGTTTATGCATAGAGAGCGGGTTTCCACAAAAACAACCCTGCAAAATACAATTTACAGAAGTTTTTTGAACGGAATATATTTTGGCAACGACCCTGATGTTTTCCTGTTAAGGGACGATAATCTCTCTCTCTCGAAAGAACAAAGAAAGGCTTTGACTACAATAAATGCCCTCTTTGGCAGTGTTATGATGACTTCGGATAACATAAGCGAATACGATAGCGAAAAGAAAGAACTTGTAAGTGCGGCACTTGAACTCTTTAACGGTGCTAAAGTCGTTTCTTTTGAAAGAAAAGGCAAAATAATCGATATTATTTATTCGCTTGACGGGAAAAACCGACTGATTAAATATAATACGGAAAAAGGTGTTTTGATATAATGGATAAAACAAGGGAAATATTCGGAAATAAAATAGACGAAAAGACCGTTAAAAGTGCCGAAAAGAGTAAAGCAGGTTATATAAAGAAATACGGCGACGATTCAAAAAAAGACTATAAACTTGCCTTTAAACCGATAGATACTCTTTCGCATATAGGCGTTCAGAATATTGTGTTTTCGGACGATAATAAACCGTTTGAGGGCAACCCCCTTATTGTCGGAAATATCCGTATGGGATTTGGACATTACAGAATTTCTATCGCTATGGCATCCTGTGCGAAAGCATTAGGGTATACGCCGTATTGGCTCGACCTTGCTTCCTTTGATGCTACGGGCTCCAAAATGATAAGAGAACAAAACAATATGTACTCTTTGGCTTCCCGTATATCTCAAAAATCCCGTTTGTTTAATAAATTTGTTTGGGAACCGCTTAACAGCGAGGGCTTCAAGAAGATAACCTATAATGCTAAAGACCAGAAAAACAGCGAATTGCTTGTGCCGATTTTTAGAAATATAGACAAAGAAATTCCCTTTATTGCAACCCATGTTTGGCCGAGTCAGGCGGCAATTCATTCTGGAATGAAAAATGTTGTAAACGCAATTCCCGATAACTGGCCTATGGGACTTCACCTTTCCGAAGGTGCTATTCATACCGTTCAGACTCCGTTTGCATACTTAGGTTATAAAACCCTTTCGGGCTTTGATAAAAAGGAATTAAAAGGCATTCCCGAAAAGGACCTAAAAGAGGTAGGTTGCTTTGTAGACCACGAACTTCTTTGTAATTTAAAAGAAGATAATGATTTAAGAAGAGAAAGACTTCGCTCAGGTAAAGCAATAAGAATGCTTATGAATGTTGGCGGTGCCGGTGCAGGGCTTAAAATGTTTGCCGAAATGATAGACCATATGTTGCCTTTGATAAAGCAAAATAAGGTTGCTTTGTTCCTTAATACCGGCGACCATTCAGGTGTTTACGAGAGTTTGTCCGACCATATTTCGGGTAAGTGCGAAACACATCTTTTTAAAGATAACTATGAAGAATTTAAAGAATTTGTGAAAGGAATGCGGGAAAATACAGTACACGGGATAACACTTATAAACAATTCCGATATATTCCCGGCTGTTTATTCAACCAATCTGCTTATGCCGGAATGCGATTTGCTTATAACAAAACCGAGCGAACTTGCATACTATCCGATTCCGAAAATGTATATGAAACATATAGGCGGACACGAAGTTTACGGTGCAATTCACGGCAGAGAATTCGGCGATTCTACCGATGAATATCCGACTGTAAAGGGTATATGTAGGGCGATAGACCGTGTAATAAACGACCGTGAAATAATACCGCATCTTTGCGATAAAATAGATGTTTTAAATTCGCAGGGGTATTATAACGGTGCTTACGAATGTGTTCGACTTGCGGCAGGAAAACAGTGAAAAAGATGTGGATTGTTATTTTTATAATTATAGCGGTTGTTTTGGTTGCAGTTTTCTGCCTGTCGCTTTTTCTTGCGTCATTTGTTATGACGGGGAAAAGACAGACCGTAAAAGAGGCTTTTGCCTGGCAGTCGGAACACTATGACACGACATTTTACGGACAAACCGAGAAAACCGATTATACCGTAAAGGCGGAAGACGGATATATTTTAAATGTCGAACTTCTTAAATGTAAAGAAGATACCGCTAAATATGTAATTATTTCTCACGGTTATACGGATAACCGTATGGGTGCTCTTAAATATGCTAAAATGTACCTTAAAATGGGATTTAATTGCATAATCTACGATTTGCGTGGACACGGCGAAAACGAATCAACTTTTACTACCTACGGCATCAGAGAGGGTAAAGATATTATCTCCATAGTAAAAGATACAAGAAACCGTTATAAGAATATCGAGGTTTTGGGACTTCACGGCGAGTCGCTCGGTGCGGCATCAAGTATAGCATCGTTAAAGTATAACCCGAAGATTGATTTTGCTGTTGCCGACTGCGGTTTTTCTGACATTGACAATGTTTTAAGGCTTGGCTATAAAAACGCCAAGGTGCCGACATTTTTGGTTGATTTAACCGATATAGGTGCCAAAGTCCGCTATCGCTATTCAATTAAAAAAATGCGTCCGATAGACGCATTAAAGGATAATAAAATACCCGTTTTGTTTATTCACGGCGGCAATGACGATTTTATACTTCCGAAAAACTCAAAAGATATGTATAATGCCGCAAACAGCAAAAAGCAGATACATATAATCGCGGGTGCAGGACACGCAGAGTCGATACTCGTAAATGAAGAAGAATACAATAAAACCGTCGAACAGTTTTTAAAAGATGTGCTTGTTAAAAACTGATATGGATGTAAAAAAGATATGAGCGAACAAAACCGCTCATATCTTTTTGTTTGTCTTTACATTTTTATTTCGTAGATCGAATACTTGACAAATATATAAACGCACTATATAATATAAGTGAAATAAGGTATGCCGTATAGACGGTTAGTCTTTATTTGGTTATAAGAAATAACCGCAACTTTGACTGAGGGCGGTTATTTCTTTTTTGTTATATCAATAACAAGTGCAATTATGGAAACAATAAGAGAAAGAAGTAAAAACAACTCACCGTATGTAATCATAAGCACCGCCCCCTTTCAAAGAGGGCGAAAGTGCCCTCTTAAATAAAGAGGACTAACCGCCTACCGTTAAGGCACACCTTATTCCGAATGACATTTTATCATATTACGACATATTTTGCAATATAAAACGTTTGTAATAGTAAGTTTCTATACAAAGAACTATTTCTTGAAAAAAGACACTTTTCATGATACAATGTAAAAAAATGAAAAACGGTGGTGCAATATGTCAAGTTTTCTCGAACAAATAAATGCCGACATAAAAGAATATCAGGAACAATTTAAGTACATACCTAATATTGAAAAGGATGAATGGGCTTTCAATTACTGGGTATTAGATAAATTGTTTTACGAAGACGAAGAATTAATTGAAGAAAAAATAATTGATTATCGCGACATGGGTATTGATGCCTATGAAATATATGAGGATACTAAAGAAATATATCTCATACAAAATAAATATTTCTCTGATTCGACACCGCTTTCTTCCGATTATGTAAAAAACGATTTTCTTGTTCGTGCTATTACCGCATTAGAAAATGGAACCTATAAAAAATCCGAGGAATTGCAAAAAGCATTTTCAAGATTAAAAGAAGATCCAGACTTTACCGTATATTTACAATTGTTCGTTACGAATGATATTCATAATGAAGAAGCAGATAGGTATATTCATATATTCAATCGAGACCATAAAAATTATATCGCACGAATTTACTATTTATCTGATATTAAAAATAGATATTTTGATGAAATAGAACAAATACGAAAAAATATTTCCGTAAAAATTGAAAGCATAAATAAAGGAACTATACTTAAGTTAAATACGGAAAACTATAAACTTGAAAATGTGATTGATGCAAGATATGTTTTAACGCCGGTCGTTTCAATATTTAGAATGTACAGAGATTCTATAGAGAAAAGTTACCCTTTGTTTGAAAAAAATATACGGGAGTATTTGGGAAACAAAGGTGTGAATTCTGGAATCTATAGAACTTTGCAAGATCCTATTGATAGAAAGAATTTCTTTTATTACAATAATGGAATAACAATGATATGTGATAGCATGTCTTCTATTTTCACGCAACCATCACAGTATAATATGAACGCATATTTTACGGTTGATAACCCGCAAATTGTAAATGGTTGTCAAACCGTCAATACTATTTTTGAGTTTTTGTCGAACATACCTCCGGAAAATCTCGAAAGAGAATTTAAGGATTCTTTTGTAATGCTTAAAGTTTTAGTGATTAACCGAGAGGACGAAGCAAAGATTGATTTGTACCATAATATAGTAAAATACAATAATTCACAAAACAATATTGACGAAAAAACATTCGTTAGCAATTCTGCTCATTTTCAAAGACTGCAAAAAGAATTTGAATCAAAAGGTTTTTTGCTTTTGATCAAACAAAGTGATAAGAATCAATTCAATTTCAAATATAATACGACATCAAAACTTAGGGAACGGTCTGCAAAGCGCTTAAATAGATTTCAATTAAAAGAGGACAAAAAGGTTTCCGACTTTTTCATTCCCTTAGATAAATTATTACAAGTAATAAATGCTTTCACAGCAGGTGGGTACATAGCATATACTAAAAAAAGTCAGGTTTTAAAGTTTGGATCTGATGTATATGATAATGCTGTAAACTTCATAAAAAACAACAACAATATTGATGCCTTGTTAGATCTTTTTTGTTTGTACAAAAAATCAGAATTGACAAAAAAGCAGGAAGGTGATTTAAGGGCACCTATACCTTATTACTTAATTGATTTTTTTGCAAAGTATGAATGTAAAAATCGAAAGCCGGAACTAATCATTGAAAATCTTGATAGCACAGATAAAATTTTAGAAATCGTTGAACAGTATAAAAAGATAACGAAAAATTACGCAAAAAAGTACTACAAGGACTTTGAAATTGAATACAATCAAATGATTAAAAAGCCTATTAAATATGATATGGTCGAAGAATTAAGGGAATACATCTTAGATTAACATTTGATGTCCGCTTATTATGAAAGGGGCTGTAAAAAAACAGCCCCTTTTTTATGTAATTAAGCCTTAAATTAAAGACCGATTTTCTTTGCAATTTCTTTTGCCTTATCTTTAACGCCGTCTGCTAAAAGTTCAGCACCGAAATAACGAACGAGAAGACCCTCAAAAGCCTTGCCGTGTCGTGCTTCGTCACGAGCCATTTCGTGAACGGTATCGTGGATAGCATCAAGACCCAATTCCTTTGCAAGTTTAGCAAGTTCTGTTTTACCCTTTGTTGCACCGTTTTCAGCCTCAACACGAACTTTGAGGTTTTCCTTTGTGCTTTCGCTTACAACTTCGCCTAACATTTCGGCAAATTTTGCTGCGTGGTCAGCCTCTTCCAAAGCGGCTTTTTCCCAATAAAGACCGATTTCGGGATAGCCCTCTCTATGAGCGGCTCTTGACATTGCAAGATACATACCAACTTCGGTGCACTCGCCGGTGAAATTTTCACGAAGACCGTCAATAATTCTCTGGTCAACACCCTTTGCAATACCGATTACATGTTCGGCAGCCCATGTCATATCTTCTGACTGTTCGCTGAATTTCGATGCAGGTGCATGGCAAACTGGGCATTCTGCGGGAGCCTCTTCTCCTTCATAAACATAACCGCATACAAGACATACATACTTTTTCATAGTTCTTCCTCCAAATAAAATTAAGTTTTACTTCCGACTGCACTTATCGCAAAGCCCATAAACAGTATAAACACTGCTGTCGGGCGAAAAGCCATAGTCGGTTGCAAATCTAATACCAAAATCGTCTTCCAAATGAACATCGGTAATGGAAAGACAATTTCTGCATACTAAATGAATGTGAGGCGAGGTATCGCCGTCGTATCTTTCGGTGCCGTCTCCTACTGAAACGCTTATGATTTCGCCGTTTTTTTGCAAATCGGCTAAATTTCTGTAAACCGTTCCAAGGCTTATACTCGGAACGATTTTTTTAACTTCTTCGTAAATTTTTGCGGCACTCGGATGAGATTTTGAAGCCTTTAAAATATTCGAAACGGCTTCTCGCTGTTTGGAATAGTTTTTCATACTCTCCCCTAAAAATAGAAATCATTACTATTATTATACCTCTTTTGCGGAGCAAGTCAAGGTGAATTTCAAATTTTCTTGACTTTTCGGTTGCAATTTATTAAGATAAAATAGTTGAATTATATATATGTTATAATGGAGATTGTGTAGATAATAAGCCTTTTAAGGCAGATAACTCTATAAAGATATGAAAGACAAGCGAGGAATTCCATGAAAATTCTTTGGATAGTTAATACTCCCATAGATATTTTAGGTGAAAAACTATACGGCAAGAGAGTCGGCGGACTATGGATGGATGCTCTCCTTTCAGACTACCGTAAACACGGCGGTTTTGAACTTTCGGTAGCGACGGTTGCAAAGGTAAAAACAATACAAACCTTTGAAAATGAAAATGTCCGTTTTTTTGCAGTACCTGACGATATACCGCTTAATTATAACGGAGAAAAGGCTTCAAATATAAAAGAGTGGGAAGATTTAATAAAAAAAGAACTGCCCGACCTTGTGCAGGTTTGGGGTACTGAGTTTTCCCACGGTCTTTCTGCCCTTAAAGTCTGCAAAAAGCACGGTATACCGTCGGTTATTTATATGCAGGGATATTTAGGCTCTATCGCTCGGCATTACCTTGCGGGAATCAGCGAAAAAGAGATAAAAAAGAATATAACTTTTCGTGATTTTATAAAGCATGACGGTATTCTCAAACAACAAAAGAACTATTCTCTTTCGTGCAAACGGGAAATTGAGGAATTTGCTCTATCAGGTCGAATTATATGTGAAAATGATTGGTGTGAGCAAAGCGTTAAAGCAGTATCGCCTGATATAAAAATATATCGCTGTCCGCTTAGCATAAATGAAAAATTCGGGAAGACACAATGGAATATTGATAATTGTCAAAGGCACTCTGTTATTTGCAATGCTTCCGATTATCCGTTAAAAGGAGTGCATATGTTATTAAAGGCGATAGCACTTTTAAAGAATAAATATCCCGATATAAAACTCTATATCCCCGGAACTAAAGTGTTAGAATATAATTCGTTCGCTCAAAAACTTCGTCGAAGAGGGTATGCCAAGTACATCGACGGGCTAATTAAAAAACTGAATATAGAAGATAATATTGTATGGTTGGGTCCTCTTTCTCAGGAAGAACTTGCCAAGTGGTATTCAAAAACACATGTATTTGCACTTTGCTCTGCCATAGAAAATCATTCGAGTTCGCTTAAAGAGGCAATGATAACCGGACTGCCGTGTGTAGCATCCGCAGTCGGCGGAGTACCGGAGTATGTTCGCCACGGCGAAAACGGGTTTTTGTATCGCTTTGAAGAATATGATATAGCCTCTTCCTATATAGAAAAGATTTTTGAAGACGATTCTTTGGCAGAAAAACTTTCTGTTAATGCAAGAGAAGAAATGTTAAAACTTCACGCAAATAATAATGTGTTTGAAAGAATCAAAGAAATTTACAAAATCATACTGAGTGAAAGGTAAATTTTCAATGAAAAATATTATTGTTACAGGCGAAAAAGGAAAACTTTCTTGTAAAGTAGCAAACTGGCTAAAATTAAAGGGCGGTTTTGATGTCAAACAAATCAGTCTTCGCGGAAATGATTTTGAAAATGCAGATTTTAACGGAATAGAATGTATTATACACATTGCGGGAGTTACTCCCCAAAACGCAAAATCGGAAACTGATTACGAAGAGGTTAATTATTCCCTTACTAAAAGACTGGCAGATAAAGCCAAGCAATCCGGCGTAAAACAATTTGTATTTATAAGTTCAATGGCCGTTTACGGAGCAGAACAGAGTATATGCGGATTAAAAGGAATGGTAAATAGAGATACGGCATTATTACCTACGAGTGAGTATGGGAAAAGCAAACTTAAAGCAGAAAAATATCTTCAAACAATACAAAATGCCGATTTTCTTGTAAGTATAATTAGGGTTCCCAGTGTGTTTGATAAGGAAAAAACCGAGTATATTGACCAATATAAATATCTCGCTGAAAAGTTACCTGTAATACCTGTGGCTTTCACAAGGAACTATAAGAGTTTTATAAATTCGGATAATTTATGTGAACTTATTTACTTGATAGTAAAAAAAATATATTCCGGTGTGGTATGTCCTGATGACGGAAAATTTTCTGCTTTTGATATATGTAGATTTATTTATCCCAATAAGCCAAAATCTAAGGTTTTAGGTAAGTTGATTGAATTATCAATGAAGAATAATTCCAGAATAATAGATTATTATGGTGCTATTTATTATAGCGAAGAACTCACAAATGTGTTTGACGGCGAGTATAGAATAAAAAATACTTTTGAAACAATAGGAACACTATATGAAAAGTAATATTACCGTTACATTTTTTTCAAATTTTCTCCTTCATCACCAAACTCCGTTTTGCGAGGCAATGGTAAAAAGGTTAGGTGAAGATTTTCATTTTGTTGCGACCGAGCCCACTCCCGAGGATAGAATTAGTATGGGATACCGTGATTATTCGGATGTGCCATATGTTGTATATTCCTATAAAAATAATCAAGAGTATGAAAAGGCATTGGAACTTGGTCTTAACAGCGATGTAGTAATAATAGGCTCTGCCCCAGATGTTTTTATAGAAAAAAGGCTTGAGCAGAATAAACTTACTTTTAGGTATTTTGAGAGGTTTTTTAAGCAAGGACGCATACGAATTCTTGACCCGAGAGTCTTTATAGCCCACTATAAACAAGATTTCCGTTATAGGAATAAAAATCTTTATATGCTTTGTGCGAGTGCTTATACAGCACCTGACTGTCGTTTTATTTTTTCTTATCACGACAAAACTTTTAAATGGGGATATTTCCCGGAAGTAAACCAACCGCCTCTTGACGAAATTATATCTGAAAAGAGTAAAAACACTAAAATAAAAATTCTTTGGGCAAGTAGATTTATAAAATTAAAACACCCCGAAGATGTTATTGATGTTGCCGAAAAACTAAAAAATGATAATTTAGACTTTGAAATAGAAATGCTTGGCATTGGCGAGTTAAGGAATGAATACGAAGAAATCGCAGAAAAGAAAGGTCTTAAAAATATTATAAGTTTTACAGGACCTTTTCCTCCCGAAGAAGTATTAAAGCGTATGAAATCAGCCGATATATTCCTTTTTACTTCCGATAGAAATGAAGGCTGGGGTGCGGTGCTTAACGAGTCTATGTCAAATGCCTGTGCAGTAGTAGCAAGTAGAGAAATAGGCTCCGTTCCGTATCTTGTAGAGGATGGAAAAAGCGGACTTGTTTACGACAGAAAAGACAAAAATTCGCTCTATAATTGCGTTAAAAAACTTATTGTTAATAAATCTCTTCGTGAAACACTCGGCAAAAACGCATACGATACAATTAAAAATGTGTGGAATGCCGAAGTGGCTTCAAAG
>DFHZ01000094.1 GCA_002371985.1 Ruminococcaceae bacterium UBA3710
CACCTGGCGGGATGCAAAACCATCATATCCGAGGCGGACAGGCAGAACGCTTTCGACGCCTGCGGATTTGAGGCGGATATGACCGTGCACGACGGCGATACGCTGACGGTCGGGAACACGACCTTCCGTTTTATCTACACGCCGGGGCATACCGTAGGCGTGATGTCGGTCGTTTTTAACACCACGCTGAACGGTAAACCTTATACGGCGGGGATGTTCGGGGGAGCGGGTCCCAATTCCTTAAAGAAATGGCACCGTTCCTACTATCCCGATTGCCTTTCCGATTACCTGAACAGCTGCGACCGGCTGTTGAGAGAAAAGGTCGATATTTTCCTTGGAAATCACTGCTGGAACAACAATACCGCCATAAAGGCGAAAATCTTAAAAGAAACCGGCGAAAATCAATTTCTCGATCCGAATGAATGGGTAAAATTCCTTCATTTCTGCAAAGAAAGAGCAATGAAAATCGATCAAAACGAAAGGAAACCGGAAACATGATAAAAGACTATAAGATCTCAACGCCTTTTTTTGAATTTGGCCCCAAGGCGTATTTGTACGGAAACGAATTGCTTGAACTGATGAAAAAAATCGACGGCTTTGCACAAAAGTACGATATGGATGTAATAGCCGATGTGCAAACGACCGATTTAAGACTTATTGCAGAAAATACATCCAACAGAATTCATGTTTATGCACAGCACATGGATAGTATCCCTGTCGGTAGAGGTATGGGAACGATTCTGCCCGAAGCCGTTAAGGCAACGGGTGCAGTAGGCGTAATGCTTAATCACGCAGAATGTAAACTAACCCTTGAAGAATTAAGGGAAGCCATTAAAAGAGCCGACGAGGTAGGTCTTGCAACTATTGTTTGTGCTGATACCGAAGACGAGATAAAAGCAGTAGCCGAAATGAACCCGAATATCGTTGTAGCAGAGCCTTCAGAACTTATCGGTACAGGTATTGCAGTAGGCAGAGAATATGTTGACACCTGCATCGACCTTGTAAAATCAGTAAACCCTGAAATTATGGTACTACCGTCAGCGGGTATTAGCTGTGGTAATGATTGCTATAATATCATTATGGCAGGTGCGGACGGCTCAGGCTCAAGTAGCGGTATTTGCAAAGCAAAAGACCCTGCTAAAATGGCAGAAGAAATGATGGCGGCTGTCAGAAAGGCTTATGATGAACGAAACAAATAAAGAGTATCTTTTAGGTGCTGATATAGGCACTACATCGCTTAAATGTGCGGTTTTTGATACCGACGGAAATCTAATAAAATCGGTTACTAAAGACTATACATTGTTAGTTTCGGGCGATACTGTTGAGTTTCCTGCCGACGATTATGTAAAACTCTTTAAGGAAGCATACGAAGAGGTTTCAGCAGGTATTCATATTTCTGCACTTTCAATAGATACACAGTGCGAAACGCTTATAGTTACCGATGAAGACGATAAACCTTTAATGAATGCGATTGTCTGGCTTGATAACCGTGCTGCAAAGCAGTCGGAAGAAATAAAAGAGCATTTCGGTAATAAACGAGTTTATGAGGTTACAGGACAACCCGAAATAACGGCGACTTGGCCTGCCGCAAAATTACTGTGGATAAAGCAGAATAAACCCGAAATACATAATAAAATTAAAAAAGTGTTTTTGCTTGAGGATTATCTGCTTTATAAATTAACGGGCAACTTTGTTACTGAAAAAACCTTGCAGTCGTCTACAATATATTTTGATATAAAAAATGACTGTTGGTGGGATGAAATGTTAAATTTCATCGGTGCTAAAAAGGAATGGTTACCCAAGCTTTGCGATAGCGCTCAAAAGGTAGGCGTTTATAAAGGCACCGCAGTAGTTACAAGTGCCATTGACCAAATTGCAGGGGCTATTGGTGCAGGAATTACTGACACAAGCGTTGTCAGCGAAATGACAGGTACTACAATGGTTGTGTTCGCACCGAGTGAAACTATACCTGAATTTAACCCCGAAAGTATTGTTCCTTGTCACAAAAATTATGATGGAAATTACTGTCTTTTATCGTGGACACCAACGGCAGGAATTGCTCTTAAATGGTTTAAGAATAATTTTTGCGAAAACTTTTCGTTTAAAGAACTTGACGATATTGCAAAAGATGTTCCTGCCGGCAGTAACGGTCTTGTATTTTTGCCATATCTTTGTGGCTCTACAATGCCTAAATACAACCCCGAAGCAAAGGGTGCATTTTTAGGTCTTACAATGGAGCATACAAGGGGACACGCTGTAAGAAGTATTTTAGAGTCTGTCGCCTCAATGCTTAAAGCGAACCTTGATTATTTAGGTGTTACCTGTACGGAAATACGCTCAATGGGCGGGGGTGCGAGTAGCCCATTATGGTGTCAGATTAAGGCTGATATGACACACAAAAACATCGCTATTCTCGAAAACAACGAAACTGCTTGTCTTGGTTCTGCTATACTTGCGGGTGTAGGTGTTGGTATATATAGTGATGTAAAAACCGTTTGCAAAGATATTGTTAAAATCAAAAAGATATATAAACCTTCTGGTATGGATTATACCGAGTGTTATAACAATTTTTTAAAGGCAGAGAATAAAATTTTATAGGCGGTTTGTCCTTTTGAAAAGAAGGTTTTAATATGAATAATGTTCATTTTGAGAATAAAAAAATAAGTAGATGCTTTTTCTGGTTTATATGGTTTGTGTATGTCGTAGTTTATATGACTAAAAACTGTTTCAGTGCGGCACTCGCATCAATTGTGTATGAGGGCGCAATGACTAAATCCCAAACCGGTATAATAATGGCTGCATTCCAGTTGGTTTATGCACCGCTCCAATTAGTGGGCGGTGTGGTTGCCGATAGATACGATCCCGAGAAACTGATAAAAATCGGTCTGTTGGGTGGTTCGATTGCAAATTTGATTATTTTCTTCAATCAAAATTACTATGTTATACTTGTAACCTGGATACTTAATGCAGTTGTGCAATTTGCGGTTTGGCCATCGGTCTTTAAGATTGTTTCTTCGCAACTTGTTAAAGAAGACCGAAAAAGTGCGACTTACTTTTTGTCTTTTTCATCTGTGATGGGTCTGTTATTTGCATATTTTGTGGCGGCATTTTTAACCAAATGGGAATATAATTTTTTGATTTCTTCTGTTTCACTATTTGTTTTGTTTGTTGCCGTACATATTGTGACACGTTGTGTGAGCAAATATATGGTGCCTTCCATCGTTACCGAAGATCGTACGGTATCCGACAGTAAGGTTGAATATGTTCCGACCTTAAAATTGTTTTTGGAGAGTGGAATTTTAATATTGGTAGCAGTTGCGTTCATTCGCACATTGGTAGCAAACAGTATTAATACTCTTTCTGCCACTATGCTTATGGAAAGCTATGAAAATGTATCTCCGTCCCTTGGAAACATCTTGAATATATTTATACTTGGCGCAAGCGTTATGGGTACGGTGCTTGTTAAAACGGTACTTTATCCTAAATATATCAAAAGTGCGCCAAACGGTATGGTGGTGATGTTTATTATCACTTTAGCGGCGTTACTGCTTTTGATACTGGTCGGCAATTTGAATATAGTTATAGCAGTTGTTATGCTGTGTGTTGTTGCGGGTTGCTTAAATGCAATATTTTTGCTTACGACATATTGTAATCTGCGATTTGAAAAATTCAACAAAAGCGGAACGGTTGCCGGAATTATAAATGCCGCTTCGTCCATAGGTATTCTTTTTAGTAGTTACGGAATTACAAAGCTTGCCGAAGTATACGATTGGACAGTTGATAGAATAATCTTTTTGGTTTTGACTGCGGTTGCATTATTTCTCTGCTGTGCAATGATACCTTTCTGGAAACGGTTCAAAAAGAAATATCACCCGCATGCTTTACAACCGCTTGTTAAAAATTAGAATATTATTGTTTGGAGGAAAATATATGAGCAAAATAGCATTTGTAGGTTTCGGAGAAGTTAATACGCCTATTGATATTATTATCAATAAATGTAAGGACGCCGAAGAATCTCTTAAAAAAGAGGGACTTGACCTTGTAGGTGTTTATCCTGTAACAGACGATTACGAGGAAAAGGATATAGCAGAGGTATATAAGGAACTTGAGGGGAAAGATTTTGACTGCCTTGTTCTTTGCATTGCAGGTTGGATACCCACACATGCAGTTGTAAAGGTTGCCGAAAAGTACCGCCATATCCCTATGGTATTATGGGGACTTTGCGGTTGGCGCGAGGGAGATAGAATTGTTACCACCGCCGATCAGGCAGGCACATCGGCTCTCCGTAAAACATTCAAGGATTTAGGATACACTTTTAAGTATGTTTATGATATTATAGGACTTCCTTCTAATTCTAAAAAGGTAGCCAACTATGCCAAAGCGGCTATGGCTGCAAAAGAACTTCGTTTTATGAAGGTGGGTATGGCAGGTTACCGTGATATGAACCTTTACGGTACACTCTATGACGGCTCATCATTAAAGCGTGAAATAGGCCCTGAAATAGAAACCTTTGAAATGCTTGAAATCAAGCAGAGGTATGATAAAATAACCGCCGAAGAAAAGGCAGAGGTTATAGATAATGTAATGTCAAAATGGAAGTTCTTAAAACCTGCAAAGCGTGAGGGTATGGAAATGGCGGCAGGGTATTACCTCGCCGTAAAACAACTTATAGACGAGAGAGGCTATAAGGCAATATCCCTTAAAGATGTTGACGGTATGAAGAAACTTTTAGGTTTTCCACCTGCTCCGATATTTATGCTCCTTGCCGACTGTGAGGGTGTATCAACTATCCCTGAAAATGATTGCCTCGGCAATGTAACACAGTTAATAATAAGGGCACTTACAAATCAGTGCGGAGCATATCTTGAATTTTATGAATTCTTTGAGGACAGCGTTCTTGCAGGTGTCCCCGATTATATACCAAAGGAAGTAACTATGGGAGATACCACCGTTATGCCGGCCGCATTCGGTGAACTTTCGGAAGGTATACTTAATGTTTCCAAAGTTAAGACGGGAACTGTTACAATGAGCAGACTATTCTTTGAAGACGGAAAGTATAAAATGCACCTTGTAGTAGGCGAGGGTAAAACTCCGCCTAAGTGGGAAGAAGCAGGTTGGACTCAACCGGCACCGCAACTTCCGGGACTTCAGATTTTCCTTAATGATGTAGATAAGTTTGCACAAAATGTTATGTGTCAGCACTATATTATTTCTTATGGTGATAATACCGAGATTATTAAAA
>DFHZ01000030.1 GCA_002371985.1 Ruminococcaceae bacterium UBA3710
TCGTTATCTCCTATGTTTTTCCTTTTATACATATATGCTACCTCCCCGGCTTACCTGTAAAGATGGAAGCCGTTGCCTATTATTTCGGGCGATTCCGCGTAAACTATAAACGCCTTTTCATCAATTTTAAGCACTTTTTTCTGAAAGGTGGGGATCTCGCTCTTTTTCAGCGCGCAAAAGAGCATCTCCCGATCGCTCCGGTTGTATGCACCCACCGCGTTCATCATGGTAACGCCTCTCGGTGAAGAGGATACAAGATAGCGGGATAGTTCTTCCCCCTTGTCCGTGATGACGAACGCAATCCGGGACACATTCAACTTGGAAATCAACCAATCGATTGTAAAGGTCGAAACAAACAGAGAAAGAATGCTAAACAGGATCAATTCGGTATCTCTGAACACAAAGAAGGATCCCACAATGATAACGGCGTTGATCCCCTGCAAAATCTTTCCCACCTGCAAATAGGGGAAAAAGTGCTGGATCAACCTGCCCAAAATATCCATGCCGCCCGTGGAAGATCCGGCGGAGAAAGCGATCCCGATCCCGAGTCCGTAAAGCACGCCGCCGAACAGAGTCGCCAGAATGTATTTGTCGGTCAAGGGCGGGAGATAAGAAAACGCCTGCACAAAAAGCGAGAGAACCGCCGCCCCAAAGACCGTACGCACAATAAACGATTTTCCCAAAAAAGGGAAACATGTCAACAGCAGAACGGCGTTGATTACCGCGAATGAGACACCCTGCGGAACATGAAAAGCGTGATAAAGAATCGTCGAAATACCCGTAGCGCCACCCAAAACCACCTTGTTTGGGGTCAGGAGCGTTGCCACGGCAAAAGCGGTAACGGCGCACCCGAACATCGTAATCAAAAGTTGTCTGACAACTTCTAAAAGCGGCTTTTTCATAAATCCCAATTTATCTCTTTTGTTGTAAAGTATAATGGATGTCGTCCGCCTTTTCCTCGTCGGTGAATTTATGTAAGGTGTCGATCACTTCGCCGTTATTCCACTTTCTGTCGATTTCAGCATCACCTATTCCCATAACGGTTACATTTACCTGTCTGCGACGGGCACGAACATGATCCCAGTCAACAAAATATACATGGGCAAATTCTCCGCCGTCAAGTTCCCCGTCTTTAATAGTCATTGTTTCACTTCTGCCAAAGAAAACACTACGCAAATGACCGTCTGTATTCATACTTGTAAAGTCGCCCGGTTCGCCTACAAATCTACCGAATTTTGCATGTATCGGTCCCGGATGACGGTAATCACCCTCGTTTGTATAATCGGGTATCATTTTACGCATTATATCGAGTAAATCGTGTTGCAAATATTCAAGGTCAAAACTATCTATATCGTGAGAACATTCCTGCACCATTACCGAACAGGTGGTATGATGCGAGGCAATAGTAACCGTGCCGTTTTTAACGCCCGAAGCCCTTACTATCTCAATTATTTCCTTTGAAATGTCGTGGAAGGTTGGTATCCAACCTCTCGACTGTAACTCTAACTCTTTCTGAAAAAACTTAAATTCCATTTTTCTTTCCTCCAAATTGTTTCTTTAAAATTTTTGTTTTATTTATTAAGCCTTTCACCTACTGCACCACCTGGGTGAACTAAAGCAAACTGCTCATTTTTAAAATCTGTTTCCTCGATAAGTGCTGTTTGCAACACGTGGAAGATTACCGCCAATGCAGTAGACGATGTTGTTCCCTGACAGTTATACTTATCTGTTTCACGGTTTACATACTGCTTTATAACAACATCGGCGCCGAGTGCTAAAGTAGATTCTAAATTTTCGGTAATTGTAATCACATTAACACCTTTTGCCTTGCAAATATCAAGTATAGGCAAAAGTTCTTTGGTTTTACCGCCGCGGGACGCAAAAACGCATACATCACCATTTTGCAAAAAACCTGTACCGCCGTGTACTGCCTCTGCAGGTGATATAAACTTTGCGCTCTTATCTATACAGCACATGAGATGAGCAAAGTGCTGACAAATAATACCCGAATGTCCGCAACCTGTAGCACCGATACGCGGGGCATTTTTAAGTAATTCAACAGCTCTTCCATATGCATCTTCATCGAAAAACTCGAGCATGCCTTCAATACATTCTTTTTCGATAGCGTAAACATTTAATGCCTGTTCAAGCGCTTTTTTTTTCATAAATCACCAATCCTTTAAACAATTTACTCAGACATTTGATTTCGAAAACTTTTCCTATTTTCTTCTCCCTTTTTATGATAGAAAGTTAAAACAACAATATCATCAAAATATTATACTTTTAGTTTACACATATCATAACTAAGTCCAGATGATCTAATACAAATCGTGATTTCAAATTGTTTTTATTAACATAAATCTCTACATCTTCAATCACATTAGGTGAATAAAACTAAAAATAAAGTGATGTATTCTTTCGGTGAGTTAATAGCAAAAAACTCACTGATTCCACAACAAGGGTTAATATAGCAGCCTAAAACTTATACACCGCCACAAAGTATTAATAAGAAAATAGATTATTTGTCGTTCAAATAACTTTCCCATTTCAGGAGTATACTTTACCGTTTTTTTCTATGTTTTCATTTAAGTAATTTTTAATTTTATTATCCATAATCACGCCACCTTATATCTCAATTTCCATTCCGTCAAAAGAAACCTCGAAACCGTATTCGTCTGCTATTTTAACGAAATCATCATATAACGCGCTTCCGCCGTTATGAGAAAAATGATTCATCACAATACATGTTTTTTCGCTTACTACACCGATTTTCTTTAACTGCTTTATAAAAGCATCGCATCTAAAGATATTAAGGTGTCCGCTATATGTTGTGTTCTTAGCGCCCTCTGTACAGTCAAGCGAAAGTAAATCTACCGAAACATCAGAATTCTTTAAGTATTCCATTGCTTCATCGCAAAATTCGCTTGTATCGTGACAGTAGAATATTGTCTTCCCGTCTTTTTTAATTAAATAAACCACAGGTGAACTCAAGGGATCATGAGTGGCTCTTAGAGCGGTTACCTCATATCCGTCAACCATAAACGGTTTATATAATTCCACCTTTTTTAAAGCAACATCAGTTTCCTTTATACTATAGTCTTTTATAACAGTATCTATAAGCTCATAACCACTTTGGTCAGAATAAAAAGTAATTGGTTCTTCCCCGCTTATATGCGCAAAAACCCCTGTCTTACGCATATAAATCTCTTTAGGATAAAGATGGTCTAAATGAGAATGTGTAATCAAGCAATTTTTAATATCACTTAGCATTATTCCATATTGCAAAGAGTGGATATACGTATCGGCAGGAAAATCAATTAAAAGTTTGTCATCAATAATAGCCTGACTTCTTGTTCTTATGTTTTTTCCGCCAAGTTCTATAGCCTTTTTACAAGTTTCGCACTCGCAAAATACCGCAGGAATACCTTCCGCAGCCGCAGTTCCTAAATACTTAATTTTCATAATAATTACCATATCCTTTCAGGACACAAAATGTGATTGAACAATCATAGATATTGCTCTTTCAATTCGATATGTCCATAACTACACTATTCTATTTAATCAACCTTTTTAAAGACTAATATTTTACTATCATACTCACGCACCGATTATATAATCACAAACCTCTTTATTTGACAAGTCCAATGTATATTGGTTTCTTGAAAGGCTTTGTTTTCTACCAGTTGTATGGATTATCCAATCAGGGTGAGTTTCAAAAAGACAACTTTTGGGATTAACCATTTCAGGCTCAAACCATAGTCCAAAATGCATACCCAATTCATTAATCCTGTTGGCAAGTGTTTTTAATCCATTAGGTAAGCGATCTTTATTTTCTATCCAATCACCTAATCCGCCTGCCCATTCATTGACCCTTCCTGCAAACCAACCGTGGAGAATACTCTAACGGCAGATAATCTGTAGATTTATTATCACAATCGTAGGCCGCCATATGCCTGTGCCCAAAATCAAATATTTCATCCTCGCAAAAACTATTATATAATCTTTTGCCCCAATACAAATGCGCTAATATGCCATCGTTAAAGACACCCATTGCATAAGTAGTTTTATTGTATTGAGATAAAATATATTGTTTTTACATAAAATCATCAAATTCTGTCCTTTAATTCATATTTCATTCCAAGCATTTTATATTTAGCCCCTGCCGCCGCATTATATGGCAGTTGTTCCCAATTTGAATTGCCGATAATTTCCTTTATTTTAATCAGATTATCTTCCGTATCGGTAATGTTCGGGATAAGTGGAGTGCGGATAGTATACGGTTTCCCGCTATTTTTTAGAATTTCAAAGTTTTTAAGTATCTTTTCGTTAGATACGCCCGTATACTCTTTATGTAATTTTGAATCGGCAATTTTAATATCCATAATAACAAATTGAAGTTTATCTATTACAGATTTGAAAATTTCGCCATCAGTATAACCGCATGTTTCAATGCAGAGATTATAATTCTTTAAATTATCAAGCATTTTTATAAGAAATTCGCTTTGCATAAGCGGTTCACCGCCCGAAAATGTAAAACCGCCGAAAGAGTTGCCCATAATATCTGCACTTTTAATAAGTTCTCTTGTTAAGGTTTTATCGTCAATTTCTCTGCCCGTTACGGTAAGACAGTTTTCGGGACAAATATGCAAGCATCTGCCAAACGGCTTACATTCTTCGTGCTCACACTTTTGCTTACACAAATCACAGTGTAAGCACTTATTTTCTTTATACATAAGTTGCGGTTTGCTCGATAAGCCTTCGGGGTTATGGCACCATACACAGCGAAGCGGACAGCCTTTTAAAAAGACCGTTGTTCTAATTCCCGGCCCGTCGTGTACCGCCATTTCCTTTATATCAAAAATATTGCCGTAAATCATTTTACAAAAAAAGTCCCTTTATTGACTGTGCATTGAAAAAAGCTATCTTTTTTGCACCGTTATCGTTTGGATGAAGTCCGTCAAAAAGATTCGGTCCGCTGCATTGCCACTTTTCATAAGCACCGCAAATACCGCATTTAAAAGTGTCGATAAACTTTACATAGGAAATATGTTCGCAAAACGCACGGATATAATCTCTTTTCAGTTTTATTGACGAATAAGGTCTTGTATCTTCCGCGCCCTGAATTGGTGAACAAAAGCAAATGAGTGCATCTGGGTACATTCTGATTAAATTTTCATAAGTATAACGCATTGCTCCTGCCATGGTTTTGCAATTTACTTTATCAAGCAAAAGCAAATTTTTGTTTTCATCGAAAAATTGGCTGTATATTTCTCTTTCAATATTGCCTGTTTCTTCAATTCCCCAATCATTGGTTCCGGCAGAAACAACTATAATATCAAAATCGTCATAATCTGGATTATATATATAATTCTGATTTTTCTTGTCTTTGCCTCGCAACAATTTTTCAACCTGATTGCAAACCGTATTATTCACATTTGCATCAGGACCGTTGAACAGCGGATTGCCGTCATATACGGTATTTGCGTTATCTTTCCATGTTGCTGAACTGACAGCAATATTTACATATTTTTCGGGCTTCATAATTTCGTTGAAATACTTAACCCAAACGCCGAGTGCCGTTATACTGTCACCCATAAACAAAATTTTCTTATTCTTATAATCCTGCATGATAATTCCTCTTTATACACTGTAAGCCTGTCTTGCAATAACATGGTCTTGATACTCTTTGTCAAGTTCAACAAAGTAAGCACTCCAGCCCCAAATACGCACCACAAGTTGCTTATGGTTTTCGGGGTGCTTTTGAGCATCAAGCATTGTTTCACGGTTTACGGTATTAAGTTGCAACTGATGTCCGCCCCTGTCGATAAAGGCTTTAACAACCATTCCAACCTTTTCAACGCTCTCTTCATCGGTAAATAAACTCTGATGGAACTCAAGCGTAAGCGGTCCGCCGTTTATTGCTCTTTCAAAATGGGGTTTAGACATAGACGCAATAACGGTAAGAGGGCTCTTGATATCAGCAAAAAGACTTACCGAGAAGTTTGTACCGAAAGGCTCACCTTTTCTTCTGCCGTCAGGCGAAGCACCGATTTCGTTTGCATGCCACAAATAGTACATTGCACTGCCCGTTCCTGCTCTGAACTTACCGCCACGGCAGTTTGTTTTACCCTCTAAACTATCGGCAAATGTATCAAGAAGTTCAACAACAAAAGCATCCGCATAATCGTCGTTATTTCCAACTTTCGTGGTTTCAAAGCGAAGTTTATGCAAAAGTTCGGGAGAATTTGCAAAGTCTTCGTCAACTGCTTTTATATAATCTTCAGCCGAAATTGACTTTTCCTCAAACACATACTTCTTGATTGCGACAAGACTATCGGCAGCGGTAGCAATTCCGGTACCGTGAATGCCGAAATTATTATATTTTCCGCCGTTATAAATATCGCAGTCCATAAGCACATTCATAAAAGGCGAAGGAACAAACCATAAATCTTTGATATTATCGCAAATATCATTTGAAGCATTTCTTATCTCATTCTTAACGCATAAGAAAAATTCGTCAAATGATTTAGCCTGTTTCAATGATTTATGGAAAGCATTATCAACCGCTTTCGGGAAAGACATTGCGGCAATATTGGCAACATCCGCTCCAACATTAGGAATAATAAATTCCCAACAAGCGGCAACGGTATAGTTTACGGCATCGTTGTGTTCATATCCGAGTTTTTCAAGCGCCGGTATTACTATATCATCATTTGAATACTGCGGAAAACCAAGACCTGCTTTAGTTAAATGACTTGCCAAAGTATATCTTTCTTTCGGAGTATTTTTATTTACCCTTAAGTTGATTTTAGGATCAATAAGTTTATTATTATAACTTGCTTTAAGGCACAATTCCGAAAGCAAATTAAATACTTCGTTTCCGTTTTCGTCAAGTCCGCCGAGCATCATACTTTGCCCATTATCGCCCTGCTGAACGCCAATATATATATCACTATCTTTATTGAACGAAAGGAAGAAATCTTCAAGCAGTTCTAATGCGGTTTCTTCTGTATAAATGCCGTTATCCATATCAGCTTTAAGATAAGGATAAATATACTTATCAAATCTACCGACGGTATTATGGTAATTGCCCTCAAGCCACAAAGCATAGTGTAAAATACGGAAAAACTGTAATGCTTCACGGAAATTTCTTGCAGGATAGCGAGGCACATGTGTCAAAACTTCAACCAAATCTGCTCTACCCTGTTTTTTTGCTTCTTCAAGGTATTTATCTGAAAGCATAATTATATTATCTATGGCTCTTTTACCAAATTCGTCGGCAGTCTCCCTTTTTTTCAAAAGACCTACTGAGATTGTGTCATAATAGTTTGGCGAAAGGTTAGATAAATAGCCTAATTCGTGAATATAGTGTTTACTCTTTATTTCCGCCCACTCTTTTTCGGTAAAGCAATCGGGAAGATTTGAAACGGTACGAAGAAAAACTATCTGTTCATTTTCTAAAATAACCGCTTTTTCTTCGTTGCACATACGCTCAAATCTGTCTGCCATACGCTCTATTGGAGATAGTCCTTTTTTAGAATATTCATCTGCTAAATCCCAATCTACGCTGTGACGATGTTTGTGGTGTTCTTTGTTTAAAATAAAGTCATATAATCTTTTATTCATACAAAACCTCTATACATTTATTTTTTCTAATTTTTTAATTAATATATAAGCACAAAGTCATATATCAGTGTATATATTCTTTCAAATACTCCAAAGTGCTTTCCACCATTTCATCAAATAGTTCTCTTGATTTATCAAGCGGTAAACATACAAGTTGATCATTAGCAAATGCCGAAAAATCAAGTTTAATATTTTCAACATTTTTACAATATTCTGCTCTTTGATGTTCGAAATGCGACGGTGCGGGAATAGCACACATTTCCTTTAAAATACCGTACATACATTCTTTGTTTTGCTCTATATATTTTTTATTAAATCTTCCATTAGTCTAACCACCAAAAAACATAAACTATTTCAATTCTTTTGCGTGTAAGCCCGAACAGCTTATCGGCTCATTACCCGCATAAAGGTGGGACGTGTCGCCGATACCGCAAAAAATACCATGTGCTATCGGTCTGTCTTTTATGTGCTGTTCCATATAAATCGTAGTAACTGACGAAGGCGGTAAAAAAATCGAATTCCAAATAGGAATAAGCGGCATATTCAAAATATGTGCTATAAGCGAAGTACCCAACCCGAAATGACAAAATAGCGCAATTGTAGCATCACTTTTGCAGTTTTTAGATATAATCCACTGTTCGCCGTCTTTTATCATACCATGCTTTGCCATAAGAGAATCAAATTCTTTGCATACAGCTTCAAAATGTTCCTCTACACCCGAATCTTTAAGTAGGGGTGACTTTTTCCATTCATCATTATTATAGATGAATGGGTCATTTGTCCACAACTCGGGTGGCATATTCCAAGGTGATCGCATCGCCTTATAAAAATCGGTGTTATATTCCCAATTTAAGGTCTGGGGATACTCACGCAACCAGTCAAGAATAATCGGCTCTATACCTGTTTTTTCCGCCGTTGGCTTAGCAGTCAGCCTAGCGCGGCCAAGCGGTGAAACATATATATCGGTTATCCCCTCATCCTTTAGTTTTTGTGATAACAACTCCGCCTCTCTTGTTCCTTTTTCGGTTAAAGAATCGGTAGGATAATATGGCTCTGCGTGTCTGATAATTAAAATTCTCATTTTTTTACCCTTGTATCATAAAATTTGTTCTTTTTTTAAGCCTTAATATCGTTCAACATTTTCTTTATCTCTTGAATATAATATTCTCCACCTTCAGGGGTAGTTTCTGATTAAATTTTCATAAGTATAACGCATTGCTCCTGCCATGGTTTTGCAATTTACTTTATCAAGCAAAAGCAAATTTTTGTTTTCATCGAAAAATTGGCTGTATATTTCTCTTTCAATATTGCCTGTTTCTTCAATTCCCCAATCATTATAAACAAAATCTTTTTAAATACGGCTTTTAGTTTGACACAATACTCCTTTGAGCATATTAAACATCATCTGCTTTTTAATTATTTTGTTGTTGTAAATGAAGCAATAGCAATATAAGGCGGTTTACCGTTAGCTTTGATAGTTACAGTATGTTCTGTATTTTTAATATCTGCAAACACAGGATATTCTAACAACTCAGATTTACTGCTACCGTTAAGTTTGACCTCAGTTTTACCATCTAATATTACAGTTAAACTTGAACCTTCTTTTATATTTCCTAACAAACCAAAAGAATTGCCTGTGAAATTAAATGTTAAAGAGGCACCGTTTGATTTAGGATAAATATAGTTTGGAAAATAATTTTTAATGTGAGATGTTCTGAACTGTGTTCCGTTTTTTTCATAATCTTCACTGCTAAACCAACTACCGATTCCCCAAGAGTTATTATCTATATTAAATGTGTTAGGAGTGAGATTGATGACAGAGGAATATCCGTTTTTATCCAATAATGAGGGCAAATTGTGTTTGGAAGAATTCCCATTTACTAAAAGTTGTTCGAGAGCGTTCTTCATAACATCAGCGTAAACTGCGTACCCTTTATCATTTGGATGGACACTGTCAGCAAAAAATTCATTCCATCTATTCTTCTTACCCTTAATATAATTATAAAATCCTGTTCCTAAGTCAACACAAGGAAGATTATAATGACCGGCCACCTGTTCAAAAGCCTGATATCTCTCGCCTTTTTCACCGAATGAATCCTTATTTGTTACCAAAACAATAACTATATCAACATACGGATTATGTTCATTCAATGTTCTTATCATATATTCAAGATTCTTTACGCTTGTTTCTTTTGGAATCGCACTGTAACCGTCGTTTACAAGAAATTCAATAAATACTAAATCAGGATCTTCTGCAATAACATCATTTTCGAATCTTGCAATACCTAAATATGAACCTGTTCCGCCTATTGATTTTTTGGCTTCAATAACATTTCCGTATGTTTTAAGATATTTTGTTGTAAGCGCTCTCCAAGATGTTTTTTCAGCATTGGAAGCACCAGTTCCCCCTGTTACTGAACCTCCGAAATAAACAACCTTTAAATCTTTTCCTTCTTTTAAAATGTTTAACGAATTACTTAGTTTATTGGCTTTTTCGAGCGAAGGAAGTTCTATAAATTCAGGAACTTTTTCTCCTGCTTCAGATTTAGTTTCTTTAGAAACATAGTCATCACCCGCAAAACTACCACTAACTGTCGAACTGACATTTGAACTTGAAACCGAAGTTTTTTTCGAGGAATTATTTTTACTATTATTATTTTGAGAAGTTTCAGACTGTTTTGAATCTTCTGTTACCTCATTATACTCATCACTTGAGGATGCTTGAGACACACCATTGCCAAAATCTAATGTGAAATCATTTGGATCCACTTTGAAAGAAGACGCTTTTTTTCCACAACCGACAATACCTCCAATCATCAATAAACATAACATTACTACAAGAATTTTTTTAACACTCAAAACCATAATTTTACTCCTTTAAAAACTTTTTTATAATAGCCTTTATCTATAGAGCTAAAACACCTTCTTCAATATATTTAAGTGACTCTAAATAAACACCTGCAGTCCAACCCATCATAGGCGGTAAAACAGAGTGTCTGTGTGAAGACTCATCAACAACATCTATTCCTCCTGTTACTACATTGTATTTTTCCCAAATATTATTTGTCTTTTCAAAATTAGATTCAACTAAATTAACGTACTTTTGAGCAACACGGGTAGCATCTTCTTTATATCCATATTTAGCAAGACCTTGCATAACAAGATTTTGTTGCGGAGCCCATCCGTTAGGATACTGCCATTGATATGAATAATCCGGTGATTGTGATTCAGTAGCAGCAATACCGTATTCTGCCTCTAATCTGTAAAGATTTTCTGCCAACGCTTTTGCCTGTTCAGATGAAATCATACCAACAAACATAGGATAAAAACTGGCACTCGCAAAAACATCGCTTATCTTTCCTGTTTTAAAATTATAATCATAAAAAACGCCATCTTTAAGCATATATTTTTGCATAAGCATTTTGCGTTTTTCCGCTTTTTCTACCCACTTTTCTGCGCCAGCCATACCAAGAATACAATAAAAATCAGCAAGATTCGATTCTAAAGCATAAATTAGAGCATTCAGTTCAACCTGAACATAATTTTCTGTTTCAAAACCCCAACGCGGTGTAATATCCCAACCGCTCTCACAAATGGTGATATACTGGCAAGAAAGGTCTTCATCGCTATGTCCCTCAGGTCTTTTTCCTATCCTATCAATAAAACCAATATATTTATTTGCAGCAATAGCCCCTGATTTATTACATGAATATTGTGTTAAACCGATACCGGTTTTTCTATTTTTATCCCAGAATTTATATTCCTTTTCAAGATAATAAATTGCATTTTTAAGCCATTCCTTATCCTTAGTGATCTCATAAATATCCTTAACCATAATAGATAAGAAGGGCGGCTGAGAGTTGTTAAGATAACAATGTCTGTTTCCGTTTGGCATAAACCCATATTTATCAACAAGATAAAACATATTTTCGGTATTATTAATAGCCTGATCAATACGACCTGAAATAATAAGACCTCTGTTTATAAAATATGTATCCCAATAGTACATTTCTTGAAAATGATTTGCAATACTTGGAACTGTGTAAGGCTTTGGTAAACCAATTCTTATATCACCATTAACTGTATCATCCTCAGGATTAAAACGGATTGTATTTTCCCAATTTTCTAAAATATACTCTTTCAAATTTGACATAACAACAAATTCCCTTTCCAAAAGGCGAAGACTAAACAAAAAGGTCAGGCACCAATTTTTATTTATTACCTGACCTTAACTATAGCGATTAAATTATTTTTTTGATTTTTTCTTTTTAATAATAAGCCAAACTGTAACTCCTGCGCCTGCAAGAACCACTACACCTAAAGCTATCAAAACAATAATTAACCACAAATTCGAACTGTCAGACGGTAAGTAAAGTTTATATACAGAACCTTTACCTGCCACTACTTCTACAGTTTTAAGAACATTAATAGTTCCATCTTCATTTTTAGTATAGATATCATACTTACCCGGTCTTGTCTTATCAAACTGGAATACACCCCTATTCTTTGTAACAACTTCGGTAACCTTACCTAAATAAAGTTTTACATTCTTTACAGGACTTCCGTCTGCATCAAATAAATAACCGCATACTATACCAAAATTAGTATCATTTTGAACAACTTCGAAATCCCCATCAACAGTATAGTCTTCTTCATCACTGTCGTTTTGCTTCTCAGCAGAAAGTGTAATCGAAGAAATATCCGAACTAATACCATTGCTAACCGTAACATCTGTTATGTAATGAAGTTTGCCCGACTTATCCTTAAGATAAACAGAATAAATCCCTGCATCAAGGTTATTAAAGATATATTTACCCGCAGCATCGGTCTTAACGGTTAGTTTAAGTGGTTCTAATACCATTTCAACATTTTTTATACCGTCACCCGATTCATCAACTACATAACCCGATATCTGACCCTTTCCTAAAACACCTGCGGTTCCGTTTTCATTAGACCAGTTGCCGTCATTAAACTCTTCGTCATCATAATGGAACACGAAAACGCCCGAATCAAAGGGAACTATTTTATAGTTATCATTAGAATACCAATTTGTAAAACCGTTTGCAAAATCACTGTTATTTAACAAATTGATATACTCTCCCTCTTTATAAAGAGCCAAATCAGATATATATGCTTTACCTTTGTTGCTGTTAGTTAAATGGAATTTAACATCTGCAACACCACGGTATGCATAGGCATCACTCGGAAGTTCAAACTCAATTTCAAAGAAAAATCTTTCAGAGTCGTAATAAGAATTGAGCATATATTCCTGTTCTTTGCCATTCTTATCCTTATAAACAATCTTAGGTGTAATACCTGCAGCGTTCATAGAAACATAGTGACCTGTGAAATAATACTTTGTACCTCTCTCTACAGTCATTGTCTGACCGAGTAACGCATCTGCAGAGGTACCTTCAGATTCAATCATATTAGCATCGTTTTTAGTATAGGTGCTAAAGAAATTCTCAGGTTGTTTAACTATTCTGTAATTAAAGTTTTCATTTCTTTGAGAGAAGGTCCAACCTGTAGCACCTAATGCAAAATCGCTGTTGATTAAAACATTGTCGCTAAGTTTATTGCCGTTCTCGTCACACTCATAAAGTGCAAAACTTCCCCAATAACCTGCGTTTCCAAGACCTTGCATTACCATACGATATATTGTATTATTGGTACCGGTATCTAAATCATCTGGTGTCTTGTAAAGGCGAATAACCTTATTTTTCTCTGTTGAGAATTCCCTCTTTGAACCTAAGAACGGTGAATAATCTTTTCCATCTTTCATAGCAAACACCTGCATTGTATGAACAGATGTTTTGTCATCTTCATCAGATTGCCAAGGATGTACTGCTTCGGCTTCTAACAAATAATATGTATCAGACTTGAGTGCTAAATAATTTTGCTGAATATTTTCCCAAGCACCTGAATTTCTGTAAACTATCATATTTTTAGTAGTATGATTTTTACTGAAATAATTTTCAGGAATAACATTTAGAGAAGACATTTTAAATGAATTAGCTATTTTCCAACCGTTTGTGCCTTTTGAAAAATCACCGTTTTCAATAAGGTTTTCAGATGTACCGTCCTTATAAAGTTCGGCATTGGCAATATAACCTGAAACATAGAATGAATCGGCTTTTACCTTAAACTGCATATTAACAGAGTCTGCTACAGCGTCACTCGGCATAGTGAATTTATAAGTGTGTTTATACTCGGTGGCAGAATCAGTAAACTGTGCATTTAATGTTACCCACTCTGTACCATTGTTATAAAGGAGTTCAACACCTGTATCTCCATCATATCCCGGGTTTGCATATCTCAAATTGAAAGATAGTGTATACTGTCCGTCTGCTTCGAGTTCTAATTCGCGGCCAATATAATTATTGACTGAACCGCCTGCAAACATATAAAGCTGCGGTACAGGAATTTTGAAATAATCGCTTCCGCGAGATGTTATCGCTACATTCTTCTGACTTCCTTCATAAATCCAATCATTAACAGCAGCTCCGTTATAATCAGAAAGTTTGTTTGATTTTAGAAAATCAGAGTTTTTAAGTAAATTAACACCTGTGGTTTCAAAGCCTGCATCTAATTCGTATAGTTCGAAGTTAGAGAATGCAGCTTTCATACCGTCAAGTTTTACACCAACGCGCAAATTATTATCCGCCATTAAATTCTTTGGCATTTTAAATTCGCATTTATAATTATAATATCCGTTAGTGTCTTTAGTAATCTCGCTAACAGTAATCAAAGTTGAAGAGCCGTTTGCTAAAATACCTTCAACATAAGGCACACATTCGCTTCCGCCCTCGTTTTTATAATTGAATGAAAGCGCATAAGATTTTTCTGGTTTAGCGGTTACAAACTGAGTAACTGAACCGTTTGCACCGTCTGTTGCTAACGTGGGAACGCGGAAATAGTTTTTGGGGATATCCTCTAATACCAATGCCACATCTTTCTTGCCCTGATATCTAAGATTCCAAATACCGTTATAAGCCATTGTTCCCATATACTGAATGGTTTTCTCGGTTATATTTTTTATAAGATTGTCGCCTACTGCCTCACCGTCAACTATTTTCACAAGCTGAGGATTAGCAAAAATACAGCTGACATCCTTAGCCTCACCACCGTTACCAATTATGATACTAACACCTTTTAAAGGCTCAATATCGGGTTTAGTGGTAAATTCTATATAACGTATTGCAGTAGATTCATCATAGTGGGTTTTAAACTGGCTTGAATATTTTTTAATATCATTTTTTTTAATATCTCTTACGGAGAATGAAGCAGTTCCGCCAAGCGCTTTATAATCCACACTAAAACGATAACTTGTGTTAGGTTCTATTTTCACAGATTCATCAAAATATTCAACACGGTTATATTCGTATCCTGCTTTGATTCTGACCATTTTAGAAGCAATATATGCATCACTTGGTACCGGAACCGTGAAGATAATATCCTTATCTTTAGCTGAACGCAAATTCCAGATTTTCTCTTCCGAAGAATTTCTCTTAATTGTAGGACGGATTATTTTAGCCAAAATATTTTCGCCCACATTAATATCATTTGCATCTACTTCAAATAACTCAGCATTTGCAACCGAAACCGAAATATTGGTAGCGTCACTCAAATTACCAACAACAAATTTCATCATTGAAATGTTTTTTAGCGGAACAAAGGTTATTGTTCTTGTAAAAGTTACTTCGTCAATTTGGTCGTTAAAGTTTTTAATGAAACTTGTATCAGCATCAAGTTTTACATATTCGCCCTCAACACCGCCAATTTTCTTGAAAGACAAAAATGCTTGAGGTTCACCACTAAATACCCTGTAATTAAACTTTAAGCGGTATTTAACACCCGCTTTGAATACAGTTGTATTATCAAGATATTCTACTCTGTTATTCTCAGCACCCGTCATAGCTTTGATATATGCTAATTCGGGCTCAAAATAATCCGCATCATACGCACTGAGTTTAAAAGAGTTTTTGTTGTTATTAAGAGCTACTGTATTCCACTTGCCGATTTCGTTATTTGCAGATTTACCTTCATCAGGATAATGCGATGTTTCTTCGGTAATGTTTTTAATAAGGTTATCCTTTAAAACGGTTACTCCGTTTGCTTTGATTGTATATTCAATGATACTCGGATTTGCCACTGCACAAGCACCATTACGTGTTTCACAGTAGTTACCTATAATGAAAGCTACACCTTTCATATCAGCTTTTGGAGAAAATTTAATTGTAATTTTTCCTTCTGCTTCACTGAATTCAGCAATTAAACCGTTAAATTTATCTTCGTTATTTTTGTTTAGGCTAATACTACCTTGTCCCGAAATACCTGCTGTATCGACCTTAACGAGGAACATTGGGTCGTCGCTTATACCTATTTGATCGTTTTCCATTGTTCCGGCTTTAAGTTTGAAATCAGCAGAAACAATATAGGTTTTACCTGCTTTAAATTCTACCGCAGCCTCATCATAATGCATACGTGTCCAATTAAAGCCTACATTTGTTTCATACATAAGGCTTTCTGCCTCATCAGTAAAATAACCTTCGGGAATAACAGGGGTATCAACCGCAGATTCATTATCAGAGTCGCGCTTGATATTCCATTTCTTATCTGTGTTAGAATCATTTAATCCAATAAAATTCGCAGTTGAACTGTTAATTGACTCAATAAGGTTTGTTTTCTCACCGTTCTTTACAAGAACAGGACTTGCAAACGCTAATGAAACATTAGATTTATCCGTAGGATTTCCAAGCGTAATCTTAATTGCATTTGCATTTTCCTGCAATTCGAATTCAACTTTTCTTTGTGAATTTTCTGAATCTGTAATATTAGTTTCAACGTTATTAAATGTTAAACCGTTATCGTTGGATACCGCAATAGAAAAGTCAGATATACCTTTTAATTCTTTCCAATCACAGTTAAAGGTATATTTACCTGCAGTTAAATCTATATTATTGTCAACATATTCTGCAATTGTATTTTGATTACCCTCATAAAGTCTAATCATATATGTAGGGGGAGCAAATTTCGCTTTATGTTCATTGGCTGTTAAGGCGCCGTAAACTATTTTATTGCGATTGCCTGTCAGATAACGAAGATTCCATTTATCATACTTATTTGATTTATATGTGGGGTCTTCTGTCATAACATCATAAATATTATCTTCCGATAAATCTTTAAGCAGATTTGCAGCACCGCTATATAAGGTATCAAAACTCATACTTGTATATCTATAAAGTTCGGGATTTGCAAAAATACAAGAAATATCAGTTGCTTCCTTATAAGCACCTATAATTATTCTTATTCTTTCGACCTTTTTGTTGAGTCTTAGTGTTACAACACATCTTGTAATCCCGTTTTCAACGGTATCTATTACAGCACCGTTCAAACCCTCTGTGGAATAACAAAATTCGGATATATCCTTATATTCTCCTGCCGCGGTGTCATAACCGCTTATTTGAAATGTAGGCTCACCGCTTATTTGTTTATAGTCAAAAGAAAATTTATAATAACCCTTATTGACCAGTGTAACATCTGACACATAAACAACAGAGGTCCAAGCCGCACCTGATTTTACTTCTATATAATTCACATCTGTGTGAAGTGCAGATACAAAGGCCGTAAGCGGAAGGCTAACAAAAACCGAAAATACGATTATCATAGTTAAAATCAATGCTGTTACGCGTTTTGAAGCGTTTTTAATCCTGTTAATAAACATATCTTTCCTCCTCAGTATTATTCCCATTTTTTAACACACAGTTTATTGTATAACACTAAAGCAATACCAATAAACGAAAGCGCTATTATAAAATAGAACCATAGCATCGCAGAAGCTACACCGTAATCCATAGCAGACATTAATTTCACTGCGGCAGACATAATAGAATTATCGGCAGCCGTAAACAAAGAAATCATTGTATAAATAATTACAAGTGATATAACGTGACGAAGCATAGGAATAGTTATTTTCCAGAATTCTTCCCACTTATTAGCACCCTCTATTTTAGAAACCTCATAGAGCGATGCCGGTATACTCTGCAAACCAGCTAAAAACAAGATTGTTTGCACACCGCAGCTCCAAGCAAGGCTTACCGCATTACTCAAAATGAATATTAAAGCATCACTAATTTGTGCCGGAAGATTGAGATTGCCTAAAATTGTTTCATAATTTATTACTCCCTGACCTTCTGAACTCAAATTGAAGATTTGAGCATTTACAGTTGGATCTGAAAGCATTCTTACAATTACGGAAGAAGCAATAACAACAGGAAGGAAAAATATTATTCTGAAAAGTGTTCTTCCGGGGAACTTTTGATTTAAAAGTACAGCAAGAATCAAACTCAATGCCACAACAATAGGAAGAGAATAAAACATCGAACCTACTGCATCTCTAATATTAGTTAAATAATCAGGATTTTCAAACAGTATTTCTTTAAAATTAGCAAGACCAAGAAATTCCAGCTTAAATCCAGTATCAAGAATAAAGATTTTACTAAAAGAATAAATCAAAGAACTAATAGTAGGAACAACAAAGAATAATATAAGACCTAAAGCCCAATGCGCTATAAAGGTATAACCGTAACGACTGCGCAGAGATTCTAAGCCTCTTTTCTTTTTAAGTTTAGTTTTCATTCTCTGCACCTCTTTCCATTACAAAATCATACCCTTTAATAACTCCTATTGGAGATTGTTGTTCTTTTGAACTATGGTTAGCATAAATACTAATACCATTTTCAAAAGTTGTTTTTGTTATATTGTTTTCCAAAATATCATATCGTGAAATTTTGGAATTCTCAACACTATGATAAATATCCGCATATTTTGAGAGCGAGTTTTTGATTAAGTCAGCATTGTCTTCATATAGCATTGCATATAAATCATCTGAATTTGTTTCCATATAAGAAACATCAAATTCATTGATAATGCTAAATCCAAGTCCTGTACCTGTTGAA
>DFHZ01000083.1 GCA_002371985.1 Ruminococcaceae bacterium UBA3710
CACTTTTGCATCAAATACGATGTTTTTATCTTCTGTTTTTTGTTCGATGGTATTTTTTTCGAGTAAAATACTAAATGGATTGTTTTTTTGTATATTTTTATCTTTCGCTACACTTCCTTTATTTGAAGTTTTTCTTTTTTTCTTATCTTGCTTATTGTTATTTTCTCTATAAACACTACAAACATCGAGACGAATATCGTCCTCGGTGATATAAGGTAAACATCTCTCGATCTTAGGATTTTTTCCCATCGTAAAATTTGTGGTAAACCATTTTATAGAAGCCAAAGCGGTTTTATTTGAAGAAGGGATATTTGCAGTTTTATCTGCCACAACATAGGGATATACCACACTTTCACCATCTGTTGTGTGGATGTTCGCCATTTTGAGTAGCTGTTGTTTTGATATCTCGTTAAACGAATTTTCGGGATACGTGGGGTTCTCGGCTATGGTCTCCTCCGATACGGTGTAGCTTTCTCCGAAAGTCCTTATGCACTTTTTGTTGACGGTAATTTTAACACTGCCAAGTCCCAAAGGTTTTCCATGACCTATTTTGTAGCAAAGGCTACTATCTGCGGTATTTTCTCCCAATGTGAGAGACCATATCAACTCATCGAGTTGTTCCCGAGTAATACCGTCAAAAAATATATCAAAACCAAATTCCGCCTGCTTACCCTTTATTGGTTTCAATAACTGCATTGTAGCATTTAAGTTACTTGCCTGCGTATCAGCCTCAAAACTATCCGAATGCCAGTAATATTTTCTGCCTCTTATGTCGTAATTATCGTAAGACCAAACAGGATTTTTATTTTTCTCTGATATTTCAATATAAAAAGGCAAATGGGAATATTTCGGAGATGATAATGGCTTTAATATTTCATATTTCAGTTCATAACTACTACTATTCGATAGGAGGAAGGCATCACTTATCCTTATTTTACTTCCCATGCTTTCCGTCTCGGCAGCCATACCGAAAAGAGAACATGCCTTACACATATTGTTCCTTTTTTTGCAGGGGGTCTTTTTTTTCAGTACCTCTCCCATATTTTTGTCATAAATTATTCTTCCTATACAGGCAAGAGAAACCTTTTTCCCTTTTGCATCGTGCCATATGGGAATAACGCCCTTATTCCTTGCATATTCATAATCTCTATACATACGCTTTCCGGTGCCGTTATTATTCTTTTTGCTGTTTTCGTTGTATATTTTATATATTTCGTCAAGCGTTTTTATTATTTTTTCATTGGCCATTTCCTTTTGTATTTGTTTCGTTATAAATACACTCTCGTACTCTTTTTTACTTATATCCTCACCTATGAATAAATACCCGCTGTTTTCATCGCCTTCTCTATAATGCCACATTCCTTTTATGACCGTCTTTTTTTCGTCATAGCCTTTTTCTCCCGGCTTTAACAAAGTGAAACTTACCTTGTCCCCAGTGTGAAATACATTTCTGTCTATGCTATTTCTATACACACAATATCTTTTTGCACTGTAAAATTCCCATTTATCATTCTCTTTTATAAGTACGGCAGGTTGAAAAGGCTTAGAACTTCTTGCGGTAAGATATGCTTTTTCCCTTGCTGTGACCATGCATGAGTCGGTCAATGTTTCATATACACTTCTGATAACACCTCTCAACGAACTGCCAGGGATAACAGGCACATTGTCTCCATAGCTAAAAAATCTGAAGGTTTTATGGCTGTTATTCTCCGTATAAAAATCGGTTTCGGGTATAGCTATAGGCTTTTTAAGATAGAGAGAGCATTTTAATACCCCGGTTAGTTTATCATCGGCGGGAGACACTTTAAAATTGCTCTTTTTGCTTAAATTTACAGATACAAAATTATATGGATTGATAAACTTATAGTTCCCCGATGTTATTTCGTAAATTAAGTCTGACATTTTACCACCTCCGTTCACTTTATACTTACAATACGCCAATCCGTTATATATGACTGTCCGCAATCATCATAATCAAGATAGTTTTTAATGTTTATTTTTATATTACCTAAATCTTTGTTGGTGTTGTTTAAAATACTTTCAAGAGGCATTATATAACACCCGCCTCCTATAGCTCTGACCAAACCGTTGTTAATATCACTCCTTGTCGTGTCCACGTCAAGAAACTGTTCGTCAAAGTAAAAATCTTTATAGCAAGAATCATCCAATATCCTAAAATAAAAGTTTTTGGAAGAAGTATCTCCACGGAAAATGCGATACTCTCTTTCCTCATTAAACACTCTCATATCTAAAAGTTTGGAGTCAAAATCCCTTTCAAGTCTTTCCGTAATATCTGTATTTAATATAGGATATTTTGTTACTCCAAAATAATCAACAAACATAACAAGGGTATAGCCCTCTTTTATATCTATTTTTGATGAATAATCCCTAAAGTTTCCCATATTATTTTACCTCTTTATCTCACTACGCAACGCCTCAAGCAAATTTTTATAGATATCCTCGCAAGATCCGCCTACCGCTATTTCGGTGTTGCCACACTTTATACCACTGAGTTTAAAAAGCCCATGTCCTATGGATGTTTCTCCACCAATCGCCATAAATCCGTTGTGAAGATCCGTAACGGTTGCCACAAAAGCCTTTAGAAAATCATCATTTACATTCTTATTTAATGTAATCTCCAAGGATGTTTTGCCTCCGTAGCAAACTTTTTCCGTAAACAGTGCATTTTCAACGGTACCGCCCGTAAAACGATCTATAGCATTTCTGCTTATATTTTTATCCTTTGACCCTTCAATTATGCTTTCGGAAAAAGAAATTTCGGAACGCTTACCTCCCATTCCGTCGGCTCCCGCTTTACTACCGAAATATTCCGTTGTATTTTCAATACCGAGTTTTTTAATGTTACTTTTAAATGCTCCCGCCCAGGAAGTTCCGGGGATGATATAAGTTAAGCTATTATCATGGTTTTTGTAAGATATATGTCTGAAATCCTCTATACTTCTTACAATACGCTCCCTGCTTTTATCCTCGTTTTTTTTCTTAATATCCGTTGTATAAATTCTTATCGTTATTGGACTTGTTTGCACCATACTAAGGTCTATCGTCACAGTTTTCTCCTCTATAGGTCCGATGTATTTTTGTTTAACATTTTCCCAAGAGTCTGCATTTAACCAAAGTTTATCATTTTCATCGAATAAAGAAAAGTCTATCCACTCATTTACGCTCTTTTCACTCTTTTCACCATCGAAGAAAAAATCCAGCACCTTGATGTTTACATTTTTTACTCTTCCCATTCCACGCGTTGTTTTGCTGCCTATACGGATACTTTCATTTTCCCACAGTTGTGCTATAACATCCGCAAGGGTATTATCGTCCTTGTAAATATCCTGTTCTATATAGGTTACAAACCTTACATTGGGTTCAAGAATTTGAATGTCAAATTTAGCACCTTTTAATGTTGTTTTAAATTCATCTAAAGCAACACAATCTCTTTTGGAAACAAACCAGTCATCACCTTTTATGTTGGCATCGTAAACAGTTATTTTGCTGTTTTGGTTCTCTCCTATTCCTTCACCTATTTTCCCGAAATATTCTTCAGCCGTTTCTTTAAAAAAACAACTTCTGTATATACCCGCAAGTGCAGATGCCGGTATATACGGCACATTTCTACCGTTATAGGCTATATCCTTGTCCGTTTCAATACTTGAATAACCACCTACAGTAAGGGGAGATGCCGTTGTGAATTCTATTTTATAATACCTTTTTCGCAGTATATCTCTCATCATCTGTCAACCCTCCTTCTTTGGTATGTAAGTATGTTACCCAAGTATTCTATCCACATATCTCTTATTTTTTCATCCATATTATCTATGCCGACATCTTGCATTTTTTCATATAAGGAGCTTGCTTCACCCTTTCCGATTATTTTATTTATGTTGATCTCGATATCTTTTGCCAAGGGTTCATCTATCATTCCGAATTTTTTGTCCTCACCCAAACAATTTGTAAGAAATTTTACAATTTTCGTTCTCTCGGGGATACGCTTAATGGAATCTATACGATTTTTAAGATCTTCAAATGCCTTAGAGGGCTTTTTATTTTCTCTTAAACTCTCTGTAAACATAAGTGTAAGTCTTCCCAGTGTAGCGGGGGATATTTCTATTCTCTCCACATTCAATGACTGTACTTTTGCAAGTTCAAGAAAATCCTGTAACATAATGCTTTCAAGCAATCCTCTACAAGCATTGGGTTTTTCACTTATCTTTGCAATGTTCATTTCATTAAATGCTACAGGTAATTCGGAAAATTGGTATATTTTTATTTTCCCAAAGCCCTCCGTGTTTTTTTCTCCCACAAAACTTTTTCTTATAATCACATCTTTGCTCAATTTATAGGCAATGGTACTTCCCATTCCCACAGCGAGAAAAGAAGGCCTTTTTAAATTCAGCACCGTACTGTAGCCCGTAACAATTTCTGCTTGTAAAAATGTATATTCCTCAAGCATTTCTCCTTTTATACCAAGTTTATCGCCTATAATAGATGAGATTTCATTTGTGGCTACGGTATATGATCCTTTTTTATCTATAAATATGCCGTCACTTTCAAAGTTGACAAATACAATATCATCTTTTTTTAGCGGAAAATTTACGGAATAATCCGTGATCTCAGTATTTACCACTTTACATTCACCGTATTGGGCACTTTTTGATTTTCCGAGGTTTAAAGTGTCCAACATTTTATAAAGAAAGTCAATATACTTTTTTTCTCCTATAATACTTCCCGAAAAATACTGTCCTTCTCGTACGACTTGCATAGTATACAAAAGACCCGATTCTGTTTTTTTTCTATCCACATTCTTTGAGAATTCTGCTCTCTTGCTATGATGGTACACCATATCAAAAACGGGGCTTGTAACAGCTATATCCTTATTATTCTCGGAAAAATAAATATATTTTCCCTTTAATTTTTTAGGCTGATTACCACCTTTGGCATCGTACTCGGAACCTTCTCCGAAGGTATCTCCATTTGATTTTTTGGTGATATTAACTATTTTACCCGATTTTTTTAATGTGTTTATAAATAAGGGAGCGGGAGTATAACTTATATACG
>DFHZ01000067.1 GCA_002371985.1 Ruminococcaceae bacterium UBA3710
AACTTAAAAATATTATACCTCCTGCCGAAATTCAGAATGCGATGGAAAAGCAGATGAAAGCGGAAAGAGACAGGCGAGAAACTCTCTTACAAGCAGAAGGTCATAAGGCTGCTGCAATAACAAGGGCAGAGGGTGATAAACAGGCTATGATTCTTGCCGCTGAAGGTGAAAGAGATGCAAGAATAGCAAGAGCCGAAGGTGAAGCAAAAGCCATTTATCTTTCTAAAAAGGCTGAGGCTGACGGTCTTATCGCTTTGAGAGAAGCAGGCGTTGATGCTGCGGTTTTGGAACTCAAAAAGTATGAAGCACTTGTTAATATGTCAAACGGTACTGCCGCAAAACTTATTATCCCTACTGATGCCGTAAATGCCGTTACGAACAATACGATTTTCTCGGAGACAACAGGTCTTGGCGACAATACTAAACCTGCAAAGAAAAAGCCTGAACCGCCAAAGGAAGACCCTTGTTGCGATGAGTAATATGTTTTTAAGCAGAGGCTTTGCCTCTGCTTAATTTTTTCGACAAAATTCCTTGTTATTTTGTCCGTTGTGTAGTATAATCAAAGTGTATATATTGTGTTGAGGTTTTGTGAATGAAAGAAATAATTTTGGTTAAAGACGGAGAATTATCACTCAAAGGTCTTAACCGTGCTACATTTGAAAGCAAATTGGTTAATAATATAAAAAGACGGTTGAAACCACTTGGAGAAATCAAAATTACAAGGGCTCAATCTACTATGTATATAGAACCTATAAGCGAAGATTTTGATTTTGAAGAGGCACTTATGAGGGTTGGTTGTATATTCGGTATTGCCGGGTATAGCCGTGCTTGTGTTCTTAAAAAAACTCCGGAAGATATTTTTGAAAAAGCACCGATCTATCTTGAAAAAACTTTGAAAAAAGCGAAAACATTCAAGGTCGAAGCAAAAAGGGCAGATAAATCATTTCCGCTTAAATCTCCTGAAATCTGTATGGAACTCGGCGGAGTTATTCTAAGCAAATTTAATCATTTAAAGGTTGATGTTCATAACCCGGATGTTACCGTTACAGTAGAAGTAAGAGATTTTGCGGCTTATGTAAGGGCAGAGCAGTTAAAGGGTGCCGGTGGACTTCCCGTCGGAACTTCCGGAAAAGCCGAAATCTTGATTTCGGGCGGAATAGATAGCCCTGTAGCGGCTTGGATGATGGCAAAAAGGGGTCTTAGCCTTAATGCCATACACTTTGCAAGTCCTCCGTATACAAGCGTCCGTGCCGAAGAAAAGGTAAAAACTCTTCTTTCTAAAGTTGCCGTTTATAGCGGTGGAATAAACCTTGCTATAGTTCCGTTTACCGAAATTCAAGAGGAAATACGAAACAAATGTCCGGAAGACTACTTTACCTTGATTATGCGTCGAATGATGATGAGAATAGCGTGTATTGTAGCCGGAAAGGACGGTTGTTTAGGACTTATAACGGGCGAGAGTTTAGGTCAGGTTGCAAGTCAAACCCTTCCGGCAATCGGCTCTACCGACAGTGTTTGCACATTGCCGGTTCTTCGTCCGCTTATTGGTATGGATAAGGAAGAAATTGTTAAAATTTCAAGGAATATTGATGCTTTTGAAACATCTATTTTGCCGTATGAAGATTGTTGCACGGTATTTACTCCTAAACATCCTCATACAAGACCGAAACCCGGTCAATGCGAAAAAGCAGAAGAAAAACTTGATATAGAGAAGTTGATTGAAAAGGCAATAAACGGCATACAATACTCATATATCGAATAAAATTAAAAAGGAGAACAAACAATGGTTAAAAATATTAAGGTCGATTTAATATATTATACTATCGGAACCGATTTTGAAATGGAATTTAATCTTTGCGGTTGCTGTCGTATGCGTCTTTTAACCGACACCGTTTCAAACAGGAACGAGTTTTCTAAAAGTCTGGCAAGGGGTGTTTCAAGAAGCAATATAGTTATTGCTTGCGGACCTATTTTCGGTGAAAAGGGTCTTGTTTCAACCGTTGCAAAGGTAACTAATATCGGCACTCAAACTATTGATAACAGGAAGTATGGTATAGAAGAAGAAAACGAAATTAAGGTTTTAAAGGGTTCTACTCCTCTCGTAACTTCTGACGGTACTTTTTGCGGTTGTATAATAGAAAACGGTCCTCAGGTCATAATTCTTTTAACAGAAAGCAAATCGCTTCGCAAAAGGGTTATGAAAGAACTTGTTCATCCTTATATTTCTCAGTGGAGTTTTATTGCTTCGCAAAACGGAACGAAAGCACCCATTTCGCATGTTGAAATAAACAACTCTGAAACTGAAGAAGCAGATACCGGAGCAGATAGCGAAGAAAACAACGAAAAACCCGAATTTACAACCTCTGATACCGGATTTGTACTTGACAATCAAGAAACAGGCAATGATAATTTTTCTTTTAATGTAAACGAAGATAAAGACGATTTGTTTAGTATGACTTCCTTTAATCGTTCAAAAGAGGTTGAGGCACAGAATAATAGGTATTATCTTGAAGATTTCGATAATGCCTCTTTCATCGAAAAAAAGGAAAAAAATTTATTTTTAATCTTTTTGATTGTATTTACTGTATTTATTGCTTTGGCAATTCTTTTCTTTGCAGTTATAAGACCGTTGCTTTTAGGAGCAGATATAGTGGAGTATCTTAAAAGTGCATTTACTCCCCGCTCCGCAACGGAAATGTTTATCAATTTACTATAATTTATATATAAAGAGGTAATGTTTTGGCGTTTTGGGGAACAACTTTCGGACTTATAGTAAAAACTTTTTTAATATCAATGGTTCCTGTTGTAGAACTCAGAGGTGCGGTTCCCATTGCAGTTCACGACGGACTTAATATATGGTTGGCCCTTGGAGTTTCTATTGTCGGTAATCTTGTGCCGGTCCCTTTTATTATTTTGTTTGTTCGGAACCTTTTTGATTTTCTGCGAAAACACTTTTCAAAACTTGACGGTATAATCACCCGTATAGAAAAGAGAGCCGAAAAGAAATCAAAAACGGTTTTGAAATATGCTTTTTGGGGACTTTTTGTTCTTGTAGCAATTCCGCTTCCCGGAACAGGGGCATGGACTGGAGCATTAGTTGCGGCAATGCTCGATATGCGACTAAAAAGAGCGTTCCCTTCAATTGCTCTTGGTGTTATAGCAGCAGGAATAATAATGGCGATAGTATCTTATACCGGAACAATTATATTTTAATTGTTAAAAAATACTTGACTACATATTAAATTTGTGATAAAATAACCATTGTCGCAAATGCGGGTGTAGTTCAATGGCTAGAATCCCAGCCTTCCAAGCTGGTCGTGTGGGTTCGATTCCCATCACCCGCTCCAAAAAAGCAGCGCAAGGCTGCTGATTTTTTCCTGTGCGCCTTTAACTCAGCTGGATAGAGTAACTGCCTTCTAAGCAGTAAGCCGCTGGTTCGAATCCAGCAAGGCGCGCCATTCCGAAACTCTCCGTTA
>DFHZ01000186.1 GCA_002371985.1 Ruminococcaceae bacterium UBA3710
GGTATTCAGAGAAAAGGTTACTGTTCCTACCCGGTGCCATACTGTGAACGCAGAAGAAAAATCCGCCGATATAACCCGCCTCAACCGCATTACGGTAATGACCGACACGAGCCTTATTAAGCACCTCATCAGAATATTGATTAACATTGCTCGATTCGCCGACATTCATTTCTCCAAGATATGCCGGACGCTGTTGGAAACGGTTTTCAATAGTTGGTTTTCCTTTAACACTGTAATAGTTATGACCTATAATATCTACCTTAAGGTCATTATACTTAAATCCGTTAATATCCCAACCTACATCTTCGACACTTGTAGGAATATCAGGCATATACTCCTTTGATGTTTCGTGTAATGCATTCAGAAGTGCTGCAAAATCTTTCCATTTTACACCGTCCTCTGCATAGAGCATACCGTTTTCAATATCATTGGTAAGCGTTCCGTTTTCAACCGTAAGATTTACAATCGGGATTACATCCTGATATTCTTTTAAAATCTCACAAACCTTACTTACACCGTTGTTTATATAAGCCTGTCTTGCTGCTTCGTCATAATAATAACGACTGTATTTAATTCTTATTTCGTAAGGTGTAAGTCCGTTGTATTCATAGTTAAAAAGTGCTCCCCAACCGTGAACTAAAATTGTAGGAACAATATCCATACCTGTTCTTCTGCAGGATTCCAAAAGGCAGGTAAGTTCTTCTACAAACTTATCTCCAAGTCCTGTTACCAATCCGTTTTCATCATAGGTATAGCCCGAACCGCCACCTAATATCCAAGAGTTTATGGCGGTAAAGCCCAATGCTTTAAGATTGTAAAGAGAACGCTCTACATATTCAGGCTTATAAACAGATTTTTTACCGGTAATCTCGTTAAAACCTAACCCTTGTGCATACTGAGCATAAGTTCCGAATCTGTTGTAATCAATACCGTAAATAAAACCATCTTCTGCAAGTAAGCGTTCATATTCGTTTTTATATGTAACACCGTCAATGGTAAAATCAAATGTGCCGTCAGCATTTTTGGTTATGCCGTGAGCGACAGTCTGTGTAATACCCGCAGTATTAGAGTTTTGCGATAAATACTGCATGGCCAGTCCACTATCTTTTATATTGTTTGTTTTACCGATGGTGCCAGGAGAAAACATTGTATTTGCTGCTAAAGCGATTGCCATGAAGCCTGTCGCCGCAGAAATAAACATTTTTCTTGAAAATTTCATAAATATCCTCCATAGGTGTAAGCAAGTGTTTAAAACTTACTTTTAAAAGAGTCAAATCTTAACTCTGCCAAAAACAGTTAACAAATTAGTCTAAGTATATCTTTCTCAGGTTTTCAGTAATAACATTTGACCATCTGTCCATAGTTGCGTTGATATCATTACCGTTTAGTGCACACTGCTGGTTGTAGTCCCACCATTCATAGTCTCCGCCGTATTCAATAGCGCCCGTGCTGAGTTTAAATACCTTCGGTTGTTCCCAAAGATAATCAAGCATAGCAGCAGCAGAGGAATTAACCCAAGTGGTATGACCTTTTTCGTCAAAACGAGGCGACATCCAATACTCAAGAGCATAAGCAGCAGCCTCTGTATTCTTAGCCCCTACAGGGAAGCCCCAAAGTTGGAAGTCAGAAGGAACGGCATTAACACCCTTTTTGCAAGGAATAGGAGCAAATCCTAAAGTAAACGGTAAGTTCTCGTATCTTTCACCGCTCTGCAATGCCCATGAGTCATCCAGGAACATAGCACACTTACCGTTCATAAATCCGTCACGGTTAAGTCCCATATCCATTACCTTATACTGTCCCTTATTGCTAAGGTTATAAATAAGTTTATATGCTTCACGATAATTTTCACTGCCGGTATTGTTTACAAGTTTGCCGTTTTTGAATATAACTGCATCCTCACCTGAACTTTGTGATAAACGATAACCGTGATATTCTGTAGAAAGTGCAGTAATACCGGATTTCTGCTGAATCTGTTGAGAAGTGCTTATGAGGGTATCCCAATTCCAGTTGCCCTGTTCCCAAAGGGTGTGCGGGTCGGTAACACCGTATTTCTTAAACAAATCGGCATTATAAAGCATAATACCAAAGTTTATATGTGAATTACCCTTAATAATTGCACCGTATTGCTTACCGTTCCACTTTAACTTATTCATTGAATCCAGGTCGAAAGTATCTTTGTTCATACTGAGTTTAGTTTTTTCAATTGACTGGAAATAGTCCTGAATAATTGCATTAGGATATTGGTTAGTAGTGATACAAGCAATATCAGGTGAATTTTTCTGTAATTTTAAAGAAGAAAGTTTTTGCATATATGATGCGTTGTCAGCATAAACAAACTTAACCTTAATACCGGTAGCATCAGTAAAGTGTTTCATTTTCTTTACTTCGTAATCGAATGCAGGCCACCATATAAGAATAGAAACCTCTGTCCCGGAAAGTTTTTTCGGAATATTTGCAAGGAAATCAGACTTCGCACTCTCGTCAATTTTATTCTTATTTACAAGTCCGTCATTATAGCTTTGAGTGTTAGCACCGCCATTAGATTTTGTAGTAGTTGTAGAGGTAATAACTTCGCCGTCCGTATCTCCATCACCAAAACCGTCATCCGTTTCATCGCCGTATATGGTTTCGGGTTCTGAAGTTTCTGCTTTATTGCCACAAGCAGATAAAGCAAAAATCATTGCTAAACACAAAAGAATAGCAATCAAAGATTTGAGTTGTTTTCCAAAGTTTTTCATAAACATTCCTCCGTTTAATTTTTATATACTGATAAATAAATTCAGTAAGATTTTTATAAGTATTACTATATCATTAGATTTTATCTCGCTATCACCGTCAAGGTCGGATATATAGTCATTTTCCTTGAGATTTAAAACATTCTTCTTGAATGCCACCAAATCCCGAATATCAATATTGTCGTCGTTATTTATATCGCCTTTTTTATATGTTTTAAATACCGATATATCCGAAATATCACTTTCGTAGTAACTATCTGTTTCTGGATATTTTACAGCAAATGAATATTCTTTATCGGGTGATAATCCTGAAAACTCATTGCTTGTGCTCCAGTTAAAACTGCCATTTTCGCTTTTTATACCGTAAACAGCACCTGCAACACTGTTTAAAACAATTTTGTCAAAGGATATAACTTTTGCCTCGGGTGCATTTTGAGGTTTTGCCGATGTTTGTTTTTCAGCAGCATCAACAGTGCGGAAAAGTCTTATATTATCTACATCTGCTGCACCACCGCCGTCATAAACCGAAAATCCTACAAAATTTTTATCTTTTGTATTAAAGGTGAGCGCTGTTTCCTGCCAGTTTTTTGAATTATAATTGTTTTCCGTAAACTCTATCTTTTTAATTCTTGTTGGCAGTACCCGACTCGGTACATCCTCATTATCCGAATTATAACCGGTAAGCAATGTCAGATTTCCGCCACCCACGGCATTTATTCTGTAATTCAATGCTAATGTATAATCGGTATTTGGCTCTACTGCTACCCACTTAATATAATAAATGCGGTTAGGATATTTGGCCTTATTTTCGTATGATAGGCATTTACCGTAATTTGAAGAATTGCTTTCTTTAATATTAAGTCGTGTGCCATATAACGCATTTTTATCGGCTTCGCTATTCCAGAATGTTTCGCCATCACTGAAATCAAAGTTTTTAAACAAATTTGTGTTCGGCTTCGGATATAACTTTTGGGGATTATTATTCACTACCGTCATATCAGCAAGCATATCAATATTTGATTTGTAAGAAATTTTATTTTCGTCCTTAAACAAATAAATATCATCGAAATAAGAAACTGCATTTGTTCCCTTGATTTTGAAGAGCACCTCGGTTTCATCTGCTATGTAAAACTTAGCACAAATCATATGCCATTCATCATCCGCTGCAACGGGTGTGAGTTGCGTGTTTGAGGTGAATACACGGTAATTTTCCTCATCGGAATTTTTTCCCAAGAGAAATTTACCCGTATCTATATCTGCAATACCAAATGTTAGTTTACACGAATTCTCCGAACTGTATTTTGGAGTTTTTATCTTTAATGTAAGCCAATAATAGGTATCAGGTGTTACTTTAAAACTTAAATTGCTCTCACTTTCGATATTACCTGACGAAAATTTATAGCATTTATCGCCTGTATATGCCGTACCGTCACTAACAACTGCACCGGACGAATTGATAAACTCTATATTGTTCCAATTTGCCCCATCAGGATTTTCAAAACTATAATCATTAAAGAGATTATAAGAACTATTAGTTATATACGGAGCGGTGTTATATGGAGTTTTTTTACCGTATGAATCAAAATAGCCGTTTGTTTTTTCCGTTGCATTAGCAGCTATCAGAACAATATCATCGAAAATCAAATCTGCCGTTGCACTTGCCGACTGAACAGCAAATGCAATTCTGTTATACTCGCCACTATTAAAGTGAGCAGTTACATTCTGCCAATTTACAGATGCTTCTGAGGCTTTCGACTGACCTGTAATATATCCTGCCTTACCGTCAACCTCAGGCGAGTAGGAAGAACTCTTATCGCCTGACGCATCACTTACAGCCCATTTAAGCCACGAACTACCTTTATAACAAAATGAAATTATGTAGTCTGTATTGGGGTTAACATCAACACCTTGCCAAAACTTGCCGTATAGTGTTGTAGATTGCTTTAAAGCCTTATCTCCGCTGTTTGCTAAATCGGAAACCGTAAGACTCGCACTATATTTCCAATCTCCTGTTCCGTTTTCAAAACCGCCGTTTGAAATCAAGTTTTTATCTTCACTTAGTTTTACACTTACCGAATCTATAAGTATTTCATTGATACTGTCAGCCCATATTACAAAGCGATGTTTAGTCCTTACACCAGAATTAAAGTTAAGGCTTACAGTTTTCCATTCTTCTGTAGATGACATTGTACCCTTTTCACTTATAAGCCATTCTTGCGTAATAGGTGTATTAGCACGGGTTATACCAAAACTTGCATCTTTTGAGTTTCCTTTGTATTTAAATTTCAAAGTATAATCAGCATTACTAACGGTTTCAAAATCGGCATATATTCCATTTATTTCTTTAGACAGTTTAAGTGCCGACATTCCGTCGGCAGAGTTGCCGCTGAATGCAGTAATATCACTTGCCAAACCTTTCCAACCTGAATTCCCTTGCTCAAACGAACCGTTTTCAATCACATTACCGCAAGTCTTGTATGTAAAAGGAATTGAAACCGAATCAATCTCTACATCCGTACCCTTAACTCCAAAATAAAAATCGGAATAATTTGAATGTTTAAATTCCATCGAGCAGAATTTCCAGTCAGTCGACTGCTCCAGAACTACACTTTTAATTTTCATATATTTACTGCTTCTCTTATAAAAAACAGCAACCTCATCGCTCGAATCAGCCTTTGGATTGCGATACCAGAAATTAAAGGTATATGTTACATTTTTTTGGAGCGAAACTGCGGAAGAATAAACATAAGTGCTGCTGCTGTTTCCTTTAATTACATAACTACCGCTAAAAGCAGCAACATTTTGTGTCCGTCCGCTTGACCAGAATGAACTTGTTTCAAAGTCACTTGAAAACAAGAATTCTTCTTCAACAGGATAAGTAACAGAAGCTATTACGGATATTCCAAGAAAAACAGTTACCACTAAAGTCACCGCTAAAGCGAAGGAAATCAATCGTTTTATCACCATAAACTCGCTCCTCTTAAGTTTTTGTTTTCGCCTATTTCTACGATTTAATTTTATCATAGTAATTCTATACTGTAAATGTATAAAAAAAATTATATAAATGAACAAAAGTATCATTTGCCCGTTTTTAATTAGGTTCATAAAAAACAATATATTTTATACCATAATGTGCAATAATAAACATATACAATCCATTATTTTACTATTGTTTTGTTTAATCCTAACGATAATTTGGGATATTTTTTACTGTAAGAGTTATAAAAATTTCGAACGCAAATAATTCAATATAAATAGAAAAAAACCTCTTTTTCCTTGACATCTGTAAAAATATCATATATTCTAATTGTATACCAAATTGCATAAAAGGAGATAGATTTATGTACTGTGCCGCCTATAATACAGGAAGGGAACTTTTTACTCCCGTTACAGATGTGCCTATGGATGTAATCTCCACAGGATATATGTCGGTAGAAACAAAAGCCTCTTCTTTTCGGCCAAACGGAACACCAAGTTATCAATTGATTTATATTAAAAGTTGTAAAAATTCAATCACATACACAATAGGTAATCAGGAATACTCCGGACAAAAGGACGACATTATAATCTACCGACCGTATGAAATGCAAAAATATTACTATACCGTCAAGAACGAAGCGCTTGTTTATTGGATTCACTTTGATGGTACAGAAGTTGAAAACTTAATGAAAAAACTTGGTATTAATGACATAAGGGTATTGCGACTTACAGATACAACTATATCAGTTTCAAAAACAATTAAAAGAATTATGAACGAACTTAATGCTTCACACCAATTCTCGCACGAAATAATAATTGGTGAACTTTACTGCTTACTTGCAAAAATAGCGCAGTTTAATTATTTCAATAACAATAACTTTTCAAAAATAGATGAAATAATGAACGAAATTAAAATAAATTTTTCAGACAATACATCCAATCAAGACTATGCCTATAAATGTGGTCTCAGCCTTCCTCATTTTTTAAGATGTTTCAAACAGGCAACCGGTACTTCCCCGCTTAGTTATAAACTTAACATCAGAATAGACCATGCCAAGCAGTTAATAACTTCAACCGAACTCAGTATCAATCAGATTTCTCAGGTAGTAGGCTTTAACGATCCTTTTTACTTCAGCCGTTATTTTAAAAAATTGACAAGCTATTCGCCTAAAGAATACAGGGAAAAGTTTTCAAAAAATATTAATGATCAAATTAAAATATAATGCATATTAAGTGTTTTTCAACAATCTCTATCTTTTCTTAGTAAAAACAGCAAAACCGACATCTTTGATTTCTCAAAAATGTCGGTTTTTTATGCTTTGATTAACTTACTGATTAGCCCAATATAGCACCGTATTTAATTACTTATCCCCCACAAACCGAAATTTGATAAACTGTTTCCGCAGGTGAATTAAATCCGGCATAAATATTTATGTATGCAATATCTCTTTTATTATCGGAATTAAAGCGGATGCCATAGACCGGAAGCCAAAATCATTTGGATGAACATTATCAACCGTTCCGTCCCATTTGGCTGTTTTCATCAGTTCTGTACCCTTTAATAAATATACATTTTTATCTCCATCATAAACTGCGTTTTCGTATGTTTGTTTAATGATTTCAAAGCGTTTTTCTTCTTCCGAATTTAATAAGTACTTTGGTCTTGAAAGAAAAAGTATTGGTATTTGGGAATTCTTGTCGCGAATGATTCTGAACATTTTTTGATGCGTTTTAAGTAAGTGTTCGGGCGAAGGCGCATTGTGGTCATAATCATATACAAACATTGACATATCCAAATCAGCAATATAACGCGCAATTACCTCTTCTCCTTTAGCATTTCCGGAAAAACCAAGGTTGATATAATCACAATTAAGTTCACGGGAAATTATAGCTTCATACGCCATACCCGGTCTTGATGCGCAACCCCCTTGCGTAATAGAAGAGCCGTAATAAACAATAGGCTTTTTAATGCTATAAGGTTTAGGTGGTAAAACGATTGCACTTTCACTTAAACCGATATACAACTCTTTTACACTACTGTAAAGCGGCATATTTATTGTAATTTCTTTTTCCTCGGTTGAACCTAATTCTATAATTCCTTCATATTCGTCCTTCAAATCTAAAGGCGGGACAAATGTATGTATGAAAACATCTTCTCCATCTGACTTCATATATAAATCAAACCCCGAAGACCCGGTAAACGCAAAGTGTGGCATTCTGCCGATTCCTAACATTTTTGCATGGATAGCAACATAAGAACTATTGGTTATAAAACGAATCCTCCCACCGGCAGTATTTTTGTGTAAACATGCAACGCCCTCGTTAGTGGCTTTGGCTACCGTCTCCGGCATTCTGCGAAAGGCACCATCTTCATAAAAAACGCCGAATATTGCAAACGGCGGTTTTTTAACATCAAAGAACTTTATATCATTTTTCTTTATTTTAGTTTCGATTTGAAAGTTTTTATCTACCTGCGAAATATCCATATCTATCACCTTTTTGTTATCTTTTCAAACAAGCACTTCTCTAAAATATAAGTGTAATTATTGAATGTGGCTTTAATATATTTCTTGTGCAACCGCCATTATATCTCAAGTTTGCAGATATTTTTTTGTTTGATGTGTTAATAACAAGACAAACTCTGCCGCCGTCTGGATTAACAAAAGCACAGGTATATAAATCTTTGCTATGTTTTGTAGTTGCTACTCTTACTGCTCCACGCTTAACAAACTTTGAAAAATGCCCTATATAGTAATAAATAGGGGTTATGATAAGTTTTTTATTATCAGTATCATAAATAATAGGAGCATAACAGCCGTCCTCTTTGTTTTCAAACAAATCGCCTTTGGTTTTAGCCGTTCTATTATGATAAGGACCACCGTTCCGGTCGAGTAATAAATTCCAGTCACAAGAGGCAATTTCAAAGTTATTGAAATTCTCGCAAATCTCAATACCGTATCTTTCAGCGAGAATATTTACATCCTCTGTAATAGGACCGCAAAACTCACCGCAGACAAGAGGTTTATGAAGTTGCTCATGAACAAGACGAAGTCCCTCAAAATGGTCGCCGGAATACCAATGGTGAGCTACTGCCCAAACCCTTTTATTTACTCGCTCATTACTTAAAATTTTCTTTGCACGGTCATAAACACATTCCTTGTTATGGTCCCAAATCATTATTTTAATATCGCTGAGTCCTTCTTCATCTAAAGCTGAAATTAAATATTTATCAATAAATTCCGCCTCATCCTCAGGGGTATAATGGCAACTTTCCCATGTCTGTATTGCGTTAGGCTCATTTTGAATTGTAACAGCACTTATCTTCACGCCCTCAAGTGCCATTGCTTTTATATACTTAGCGTAATAATGTGCCCAAACTGATTTGTACTCTTCTAAAAGTTTACCGCCGTTAAGCATATCGTTGTTATCCTTCATATATGCAGGTGGACTCCAAGGAGAAGCGAAAAGCACAATTTCTTCGTTACAATACTCTAAAGCATCCTTCAAAAAAGGCAAAATATATTTCTTTTCTCTTTGGAGATTAAAACTTTCAAGGGTTTTATCCCCTTCTTCAACCGAAGAATAAATACTAATAGAAAAATCGCAAGAATTTATATGAGTTCTGCCAAAATTATAGCCTATACCTTTTTCACGGTCGAAATAAAGTTCTAAAAATTTGTGCTTATCTTCTTTACTCATTAGCGAGTAAAGATATGCCGAGGACTCTGTAAAAGCACCGCCAAAGCCTAAAACCTCTTGATATTTTACATCATCAAAGACATTCACTATTCCCCACTCGGTATTAGCAGGGAAATTATTAAATTCGACCTTTTCCTCGCTGAAAAACAAATTTTCCGCAGGACAGGTTTCAATTTTAGTTATAAATTTATCATACATAATATAATCTCACATCGCATATTTAATTTAAGAAATCAATCATCGAAGCAATTATAGGCAGTTAAAATATGTTTTCCGATATCATAAAGAAGATGTTCGGTTTTTTCTTTAATTTCCATTGGTGGCAACAGAAGCCTTGAATCCTTATCGTACTCTCTTTTTCTGTAAACAGGACATAACATAGCATCTGCTTCAAATGTGAAATAACCGTTATATCCTATTTCTAACAAACCATTCATTATTGAATCAAGATTCGAAGAGCCAAAATAAGGTGCCATATGATAATCTCCCCTGCCCGGATTATCCTGAACATGGAGTGCATACACGTCTTTGCCAAGTATTTTTAATTCTTCGTGTTGTGGCATTTCCTGCAAATTAGCATGACCGGTATCCCAACAACAATGGAAAAGCGGATGATTAACAAAATCAATAAACTCTCGCATATCTTTCGCATTGTCTATCCAATAAGTCTGAGGATCCCACATTTTATTGAAATTTTCCGTAAGTATATTCACACCGTATTTTTCCGCTGTCGGAAACAGTTCATAATAAAACTCTTTATTTCTTACAAAATTTTCTTCAATTGAAATTCCCTTTTCATAGCCCGAATGAACAACTAAATTTTTAATTCCGAGTTTACTGCAAACTACAATACATTTATTTGTAGCATCAATAAAATTTTGGCGGTTACTATCTTTTACTATAGGGTCTCCCATTGGTGAATGTGCCTGAACATATTCAACACCTAATTTTTCTGCCAGACATTTCATATCATTGATATGTTCTTCGGGATATTTCCCAAATATTCCGCTTGAACTTTTGTAATCCATAATAAAAGAATAATCAATATATTTAAATCCTGCCTCATTTATCTTTATAATCGCATCATTTTGATTATGGGTATAAGCTTGAAAATCCCCGGTTGTTGTAGCTAACTTCATATATAACGCCTCCAAAATCAGTATTTTAATTTACTCCGATAATATGACGGCTCAACTCAAGAATGTCAATATTTGTGGGCTCGCAACTGTATAATTTACTATTCCTCACCCATCGCCATTCCCAAGAAAACCAGTCCGTTTTTTCCTCATAAGGCTTACTTTCAAGTTCATTTATGCGGTTAGTTATCCAATGCTCCCAACGACATTTATAGAAATCTCCCACAAGTCCTGACCATTGACGGTTGGAATAATCTCTGAGGCCTCCTGTTTCGCACTGATTATAGGAACCCCAGGTAGTAATAAGCGACTTTGCATTTACTTCATAAAGCATTTTTGTGAAATCATCAGTATTTAGTGCCAATGCTTTTGCCTGTTCTATCCAACGGCCAAGCAGATAATACTTGTTACTTGACAATAGCTTGTCCATAAGGTCAGCAATCTTTAAAAATTCTGCTGATTTCTTTTTAAATTCAGTTGAATCTTTATTTTTATATGCATCAACCATCTCTAAATGGACATCCTGAGCGGTATTTGATAAAATCTGCTGTAAAACAGTAATCAAATCATATTTATAACCCATGCTGTCTTTCATAGTTTCATAGTCTGAAAGCAAAAGCCCTGCTGCCCTTTTAAGGTCAGTTTTATCATAGCCGATTACAGCATTCCCCCACGAAGATGCCGGTCTTGATTCCAAAGAAGGTCTTGCATTAACGATAGATTCAGGTGCACCCTGACCTGTCATATTCAATTCAGCTTTATAAACTGTATTAAGTAAAATTTTCCAAGCCTCCATAGCATTTTCACTTTTTGCGCCGTATCTTCTTTCAGCATAGTCGCATATCCAAGAGTTTAAATCAATTACTTCTATACGACCATCAAAGTTGTCTCGCCAAACCAATTCAAAAAGGAAATCATAAAGCACAGGATTATTAAAACTGGCTTCAGGGGTTATTCCTATACCTGCAATAAAATTACAAGTATTATATGCC
>DFHZ01000158.1 GCA_002371985.1 Ruminococcaceae bacterium UBA3710
GGCGTTGATCTCAAGTACGAGGTTGGTACAATGATCGAGATCCCGAGAGCTGCTCTTACAGCTGACGAGATCGCTGCAAACGCTCACTTCTTCTGCTTCGGTACTAACGACCTTACACAGATGACATACGGCTTCAGCCGTGACGACGCAGGTAAGTTCCTCGGCGCTTACTATGACAACAAGATCTTTGAGAACGATCCGTTCGCAAAGCTTGACCAGGTAGGCGTTGGCAAGCTTATGAAGATGGCTGTTAAGCTCGGTAAGGAAGTTCGCCCGACAATGCACTGCGGTATCTGCGGTGAGCACGGCGGCGACCCCGTATCAGTTGAGTTCTGCCACACAATCGGTCTTGACTATGTTTCATGCTCACCCTTCCGTGTTCCGATTGCCCGTCTTGCAGCAGCACAGGCTGCAATCAAAGAGGAAGGTTAAAATATAGTAATCTTTCATTCAGGAGGATGGCTTCACGCCATCCTCTTTTTGTTGGCTCTTAAGAGATAACAGCGAGTTGTTTGCAATTTGCAAATAACTGAAATTGAAAGTTCAGATGAATTATTACGAAACAGAAGATTAAGAGATGTAAAAATAATTACCCCGAGGATTATACTCCCCGGGGTTTGTGCTTTTATACCGCTATCTGTACATCTGCGGTTATGTCCTGCCAGCTGCTTTTGTGTATTACCTGATGGTGATTTTTGGCATATTCCTTTGCGTATTCTTCATCTATTATGTACTGACATACAGGCACGAATTCGGGGTTGTCCGAATAAATCGGCTTGAAGTGGAGTTTCCAGATGAAGTGCGTCGGTGATTCAACGGTTATCTGATAGACGAATTTATCTATTAAATCCGGGCTGACATCGTATCTGCAGTCCAGAATTGTATTCAGTATTTTTTTAATCTGTTCAGTATCAATTTCGGGGTCTTTTCTGTCATTTATCTTTTCTTTAAGAGATTCAATTTTGGTTTCGAGCTGACGAATAGTATCCTCATTTTCCTTTTTCAGATTAAGATATTCTTCTCTTGAGATATCGCCGTCAGCATGAAGGTTTATGTACCTTTTGTTTCTTTCTCTGAGTTTATCGACGGTTTTGATTGCGGTATTGATTTCTCTTTGAACACTGCTGTCGTTTTTTGTTTTTGATTTTTTCTTTGCCTCAATGACATCGTCAGCCAATTCATTACTTTCAAGCAAGCTGCTGAAGATTTTCTGCGCCTGAATTTTGATTTTTAATTCCGATATTGCGGGCATATTGCAAATGTTGAGACTGTCATCGGCAAGGTGAATTAATCAAAAAATGCTCGTTGCATTAAAGTGCAACGAGCATAAAAAACAAGATAACTCTTTTACGCTGAGAGAGAAGGCGAGATTAGATTTATATAATTGAAACTGCCATGGCAATTTCGGAGTTGCTCTAACTATCCAAGGTCCACCATTATACATTTAAATTCTATAAAACGAGTGGAGTCTTAAAAAAATATATATTATCTTAATTTTTTTATTTAATACAGTTTTTATTTAAAAAACAGTTATCCTGATAATGAACATCTTACGGTAATTCTATCTTTTCCGGATAAAGTGCATGTAAAAAGAGAAAGCTCCCATTCTCCTGTTTCCATTTCTTCTACCTGCCAGGCTGACAGGTTTTCAACACAATCAACTTTATAAACATAATTTATTCCTGATGCAGTTTTTATCATTATCTCTGCTCCCGGTCGAATTTTTTTTAATGGGCCGAAATGGGAAGCATAATTATGTCCTGCGATTATTAAATCCCCGCTTTCGGCATGACCTGAATATCGGCAAGGCGCTAATTGAAGGTTGTCATGATTTATTTCATCCATAATTGGCAAACAAATATTTAATTCAGGAATGAATATTTCTGCATAATATCTTTTGCCGTCAAATTCAATGTAATTACAGTCATTTTTCTCATCAAAATACGATGCAATGTTATCTAAAACTGTTTCAGAACTTATTTTTCCGTTTTTAGCTTCTTTACAGTTTAAAACAACTATTGCAAATGCACTTAGCAATAGCAAAATACCAAAAAGAAGAAGTAATTTATAAACAATGGTTTTGCTTGTTTTATTTACATTCATTATTTCTACGGGTCACAAAAGACAAAACAATAAATAAAATACCGCTAAACATCAAAATGGGTACAGGCCACCAAAGCTGACCAGTTTGAGGAAGTTTATTCAAAGTGCCTTGTGATAATCCTTTTTGTATACTGATCTCATTGTTTTTCATTGCTTTTGGATAGGCAGTAACATCATAATTAAAGCTATTTGCTTCTTTATAATAATTGGGTAGTGATATCAGCAAAGGTTCTGTCAAATAAAAATCATTATTAGTGTTTTTAATAACAACAAGATATGTGCCTGACGATAAATCGGTAAACTGTACCTTTCCCTGTTCATTCAAAGAAGCTTCTTGCCCGATAATATTTCGGTTTTTTGTAAATGCATCTATTTCTTTAGAACATGAATTGTCCGATAGCTTTTCTTTTTGAATGTCACATTCCGAATAAGAAGAAGTATATTCATAGTAATAATCACTATCTGTGGTTATCAGATTTGCAATGTGATAAAGGTACACATTACCATCAAATATAGTTTCTCCGGTCGGTTGTTTCAACTCAATATTAAGGCTGCAATATTTATTTGGATCAGGTATTGATGCTTCTGCGTAAACAGAAAGTGTAGAAGAAAGCATTATTAGAACCATGGCACAAAAACTGCAAGAAAAGATTTTTATTATTTTGTTTTTATTCATTTCACACCTCTTAAAATCACCAGTGTGTTATTCCTAATTTCTTACGAACCATGTTCCTTTTTGTTTTTCTGTTTACAGAAATAATAAAAAGAAACACAATGACTATCAATATCGGAGTCGCAAAGCCAAGCGAAGTAATGGCGGTATCAAAGATAACAGCATCAGATGCAATTCTGACGGTTGCAGAATTGTTGTTATCAACACGATGTCCACGAACCAGCAAACGGTGAGTATTAATTCCGTAAGGAGTACAGGTGACTAAAGTGCAAAAGTCCGAACCGTTCTCAATGGATAGAGCGCTTACATCTGTTGGTGTAACAGTTAAAATCTGATCAACTTCATAAGTTAATGTTTGCTTTAGAGTTTGAATTACAAAACAGTCGCCTTTTGATAACTTATCAAGATTTGAAAAAATCTTTGCTGAAGGAAGCCCCCTATGCCCAGACAGGACACAATGCGTGCTCTCTCCGCCTATCGGTAAAGAAGAACCTGCTATGTGTCCTACTGCTATTTGTAGGGTGGATTCATCAGTTCCATGGTATATCGGCAAACAACATCCTATACTGCTAATTTCGATATATCCCATTATTCCTGAATTATCAATGTTAAGCATATTGTCATATTCCTTCAACTCACTATCTGATAACCTGAAATTCATTCCTTTAAAAGCGATTTTACGATTATACGCTTCTGCACTATGTAACAGCATACTAAATCTTTCTTCGGTAGTATTATTAACAGACTGAATATATCCAGCAATCGCTTTAGTTTGATGCAAATTATTCCAATAGTCACTTACAGTCGGGTACAATAACAAAGATACTCCCAAAAGAAGCAATACTACAAGAATTAAAGTCGACATATGCTTTTTCATGTTTTAATGTTATGCTTCTGCTCGTCTGTTCTTTTTTGCTATAAGCGTAATCAATGCACCGATTATCAGTACTCCGCCGCAGATATAAAAAATCTTAGTACCGATACCGCCGGTAGTAGGTAGAATTGAACCGCTTCTGTTAACAACATTCGTTGAGATTGTGCCTGAGCTGAGAATTACATTTGCTTGTTGAGTTCCCGACAATGTTATCACCGTGTTATCAGAAGTAGCCGAGTTAATATTAATCAATGTCGGATTGCTGGAAACCGTTTCATGAACAGCTGTAACTGTAAACTCAATATCTTTAAACTTGTTATATCCATCCGGAACCTCTGTTTCAACAAGCTTGTAATCTCCATCGTCTATTCCCGTAAAAGTAAAGCTGGTTGCACTGCTTGCAGATATTACCTTAACGGTTTGCCATGTTCCGCTGCTGTCTTTTTTATAAAGAGTAAAACCTGCGTTTGGTAAGGGCAATTCGTTTTCATCAACCTTGTTTATTACAACTTGATATGTAAACACAACAGTCGTATCCTTTGGAGTTGTTCCGGTTCCGGTTCCTCCCGGATTTGGATTGTTTGAATATTTTAAGAATACAGTATTAGGGTTACCGGTACTGCCTATTACTGCATTTGAATTTAGAGTGGCTGTATATCTAACAACTATTTTACTGTCTTTATCTACAGTAACACCTGTAATTGTCTTTAAATCATCAATTGTAACAGTTAGTGTTGCGCCTTGAGTTTCAGTACCTGGATCTATTACTGCCTGTGAAGTGATTTCAGTTTCGCTACTGCCGTTTACAACAAAAACTTTTGCATTTCCGTTGTATGTAAGTCCATTGCTCATTTCATCTGTGAACTGGTAATAATAAGAGCTATAATCACCGTAATTTGTAGGTAATGTTCCTGTAATTTGATAAGGAATTATATCCCCTATATCATGGTCAGCGGAATCGTGCCAAGGATTATCGGAAATGTCATTATCATCAGTGTCATTTATATCTTTAACCTTCTTTTCAACGGAAGGTACATCAAGTTTAGTCGTAGCTGTAACATTGCCAACAACTTCTAATATATATGCAGTATACGCACTGCCGTCTCCGCTTTGAGAAGAATCTCTGTCTTTAACAAGATAGTATCCCGGCTCAAGTCCTGTAATTGTGTCGGTAGCTCCTGCTGCAACAGTTTTAGTTACCGCACCGGTAAGATAAGAGTTGGACACAAGAACATTTGCAAATGCTTTAGCCTCTAATTCGGAGGTTATACTTTCTGCTTTTGCTGTTGCATCGCCAAGAGCTGATTGACCAGCACCGGTCACTCCGCTACCCCATACAATGTTAGAAAGTACTTTTTGACCACCTGCGCCGATTGACAAATCGCCTTTAAAAACCTGGTAAACATCAAAGGTATGAGATGTTGCACCGGTATTATTAAGTGTCAGCGTATAAGATGGTGCCGCCATTGTGGGAATTGACATCAGCATAACTAATACAAGTGCCAACAATGACATTAAAATTTTACTTTGTTTTTTCATTTGAAATCTTCCTTTCTTTTATATAAAATAAGTGCGTTTTTACGCAACTTTTTCAAACAAATAATATAAATACCCGTGAGCGTAATAATCACTCCGCACAAATAAACGGAACCCAATCCGATGCTTCCTGTGTTAGGAAGTACAAAAGGAAGTGCTTCATTTTGTACAACGATAGGATACTCTGGCAGTAAAACATCTATGTTAGGCAATCCGCCGGCTGGTTTTTCTTCAGCGTAGAAGCAAAGCAAATCTTCTGAAAGATTATATCCATTTGGAGCAGAAATCTCCTGTAATGCATATAATCCCTGCACAGAAAACATTGCAAGCCCATAATCATTGGTTTCAATATTAGCTGTACCGTCAGCTCCCGTTGAATATGATGTATAATAATAAAGCGTTTGACCTTCTACAGTTATTGTTGACGGTGTTCCTTGGGGAGGAACGCTTTGTCGTTCGCTGTGCAAAGGACCATAAAGGGCAAATACTGCATTTTCAAGAGGTCGGAGAGAAACAGAATCTTGTTTTAAAAGAGTAGTTTTAAAATTTATTGTCTGAGCAGCTCCGCCAAGTTCGTTAACATTAAACTGTGTGTTTATAACAGAACTATAATCAGCATAACCTTCTAACTCGACATGATTCCCAATATTTATTCCTTGACCAATTTCAGTAATTACGGTCGTATACATTATTTTAATTGGAACATCGTCAGGCAACGCAAAGCGGATAGTATTATTCTCTGCATCATAAGTATAGTTAGCTGTTGCTTCAGTCCAATTACCGTCCTGCTTAAAAAACACTTTAATGCTGCTGATTATCGGGCGAAGATTCTCCGTCATTTTATCAAGAACGGTCATCTGCGTAACACCAGCCAAAAGGTCAATACCGGCAGGGTTAATAGTTATTGTAAAATCAGCTTTATTGCTACCTCCAACATGTTGAACTTCTTTTTTTACAATTTGAGTGCTGTAATTTACGGTTGCCTCAACTTCACCAATATCAATAGGTGTGTTATCATTTTTTATAGCTGTTAATTTAGCCCTGTTGGTTAGCGGAACCGTTAATTCTGTAGTTTGAAACAGGGGAACTTCTGTATCAACACGGACTTTATATCTGAACACAATTCTTGGAGAACTGGTAATTGAACTAAACGACAAACCTTCTCCGCTATAGAGTTCAAAATCATCCGAAGAAGCATTCAGCGATGTCAAACCGTTGATACTGTTCTTATATTTATAGGTTGCTTTTATACTGCTTAAACTACTGCTGTAAATATCGCAAAACAATGAATCATCTACATAACTCATACCTTCTGAAAGTAATGAATCCTGAAAAATAATACCTTTCATATTGGTTTTAAGTATTGAATTAAGATTTTCATCACGATTATTAAATGTTACGGTATATTCAATAAAACCATCCTTATCAACAACACCTTTTTTTCTTAAAACAGTGTTGTTTATTTCTTGATAAGTCGCTGTATCTTCAACAGATTGAGTCGTATCATTGAAATATAATCTCGCTCTATTTATTATTTCCTTTTCAAATTCAACAATATCAGCAAATGATTTTCCCGGAAGAAGTGTATAGTTTGCATTGTCAGGTTTTATATACACAGGAGAGTTAAACGGTAAATCGAATTCTACATACAAAACCGCATCTTCAGATTCAATCCATTTAGATTCATTATAATTCGAAGTTGCTGTATTAAAACAAATATAAAACGATCTTGGGTCGGTTTCCTTTGTAATAATATATGTATAATCGGGAGAACCGCTTTCATACGGAATATATGAATGTATTTCCTCTTCACTATTTACAGTATAAATTGAAATATTTTCTATATTTTGTCCAAAATAATACTTTGTGCCGGCATAAGTAAGACTGCTATGTACATCTGTAAGCACAAAACCTTTTTTGTTGGCGTAAAAACGCGGAACATCAATTTTGATGGTATAATGAAGAGCATCCCCGTTTTCATTTTTTTGAACCTCTTTTTGCAAAATAGGAGACGCTCCGGTTTCAAGAATCGTAATAGGCTGGGTTGTTTCAACATATCCATGAGGAATATCGGTGGTGTTAACTGTGTTAGTAAACACCTGATAAGCAACGCCGCTATTCATATTATATGATGTATAATAAGTTAAAACATACTGATACGCTCCTATCCCGGTCGGTAAAGTAATTTGTGAGGGATTGGTTCCAAAAGGTATTATGAAAGAGGGCTCAGCTTTTGGAGTTCCGTCAGGTCCATATGTCATCGGGACTACAAGAATACCGCTTTCAATAATATATGACAAACCCTCTCCCAGAACATCATTAAGAACAAGACCGTCCACAATGTTAGAGCCATCACCTACAGTTACTGTCCATCGTATTCTGTTGTTTTCGGGTTCAGCCTTACCTTTCTTTTCTAAAAACTTTGTGCGAATCTTACTTTCCTCAATATCTTCAGCGTAAACCGGTATTTCATTGCTAACGCCCGTTACGCTTGCCTTGTTTTTTGCGTTATAACTTACATTTCCTTGCCCGTAATATATACTCGGGTCTAAATAGGCTCGGTATTTCACTAAAAAACCTTCTCCGGAAATTAGAGAAGTCGGAGCGGAATCATATATAACAGAACCGTCAAGAGAAGTATACACAAAAGAGGTCTCATCAATAATAAGACCGGGAGAAATAGCAGTGTCGTTAAATACGATATTGTTTATAAAACCATTTCTGGCGGTAACACGAACTTCATATTCAATTGAATGTGTTCTTAGGTCATAATTTCCGGCTGTTTTTACTACATCAATATTGCCGCCTCCTGAAACATTAACCTCAATTATATAACCGCCAAAGTCAATTGATTGGACTCCGGTTTCTCCGGTACCGCTTGCAGTTGAACTGAAGGTTACGGTCATTGAAGCTTTTGACGAATCTATATATCCGTCAATAAAACGGACTTTTAATAGACCGTTTTCGTCAATTGAATAGTAGCCTACTATTTCGCCGCTCGTATCCGAAAGAGTTCCGTTTGTTTGAGAAGGGCAGTTGAAGAAAGCCGGTATTTGATATGTCAAGTATCCTTCATTGTTATATTCAAACTGTAACTCCTGTCCGCTTATATTGTTTTCCGAAAAAGAAATGGAAATATCATAATTCTCTCCTAAATGAACTGTTCCATGTTGCGGAATAACATTACCCTCGCTGTCCTTTATTACAACATCAGTTAAAAAGTCGGCCAAATTGCTCGAATACATGGAGCCGTTACGGTTTTTACTCTGTAACAAGCCGTTTTCCATTGAATATTCAGAATTATTCCATGTAATCGCAGGAAGCATCAAAGAAGAAGCGATACATATGATAATGGCATAAGATAATAAGGATAGTATTATTTTACAAATAATCTTTTTACTGTTATTTTTCATTTTTATGTATCACACTCCTTCGATAACTATTTTATTTTGTTAACTCTATTTTACCTAATGGCCAAATGCGAAAAACGATTTTTCCTATTATCTGCTCGGAAGCAACAAAACCTACAATTGAATTTCTTGAATCAATAGAAAGCATTCTTTCATCGCCTAACACAAAAATTCTGCCTTCAGGAACCTGACAGGGAAGTTCAATGTCACATTCACCAAAAGCTTTTTCAGAAATATACGGTTCCTGCAAACACTCTCCGTTTAAATAAACACTACCTTCTTCATCAATATTGATAACATCGCCGGAAACACCTATGCATCGTTTTATTAAAACTTTATTTCCGTAATAAAAAGCAGCTATATCGCCTCTATCAATCTTAGAAGTCTTTAGTGAAATAACAATTTCACCCTCGTTCAGTGTCGGTTTCATAGAAGTACCGTGAATTCTCATAACAGGAAAAACAAAAACGGATAACAGTACCGTAATTGCAGCTACTGAGAGTAATATGCAAAGAGCACTTAAAAAGGATCTGCGAAATCTAATTTTTTTCTCCACTCTTAAAAGTTCTCTTTCCAATAAATTTACAGCAGAAAATTCTTTTGTTTTCATCAGCTTTTTTCCTCATAAATATTATAATTTTGTCATTCCCTTGAAACACAATAACACCAAAACCGCAGTTCTTAATCTAATCTCAGATATCAAACCGCAGCTTTTATTTTGGTCCAAAACATTCTTTGACGAAAAACTATTCTTTTGGGGATGAATATATGGTTGAATTGCTCTTTTCTTTTTCTAAAGACTTCTCAAGCCTCTCTATTTGTTTTGCTTGTTCAATCATAATAATCAATAGATCCCGTCGACTTAGCCGTCGCAGCTGTTTTTCTGATAAATTCTTTATGTCCAATGCTATCACCCAAAACAAAAAATGTTATAACAAAAACTACGGAACGAATATAAGAATAAGGCTTGTGCCTATAAACTTTAATGATATCTGTTATAAAAGTACGAAGTAAGTCAACCGACCGACTGACTTTGCACTTTTATAACATAATTTTTATGATTTGTCAATAAATATGACAATAATAGACAATATGTTGATTTTATATAGCGTTAGTTTTATTTCGCAAATTACATAATTGTAAATTAACAACCATACTAAAACAAAATTAAAGAATAAAAGGCGCTACAGAAACATATAGTTCCTGTAGCGCCTGGCACAATGCATATTTAAATCTCTCGCTATCATCAAAATTTTAAATATGCACTTTCGGAGGGGCTTTATAACAGCTTTAACAAGCAATCTTTACAAAAAATAAGTTATCATATAACAATGTTGTCAATGACATCACCATACCCATATTTTTTGCACATCCGAGATAATCCGGATATTATTTCTTCTCTTGAAAACCAATTAGTTTTTAGATAATCATCTGTCAATTTATTACTTTCAGAATAAAAATAAACTGCTAATTTCAGCCATACATCATCGTTTTCATCTGCATTTTCACACAGCCAATTTTCTATTTCGCAAAATCGACCTTCTTTTATTCCTTCCAGTATTTTTTCTTTGAATCTTTGTTCAAACTCATTTGTTTGCTTTATTGATGTATAAGATAATCCTGCTATATTTAACAGATTTGTTATTGCTATGACAATTGCTTCAATTTGTCTCATCAGCCAATCTTGACTAACAATCACAACAAAAACACTCCTTACAGCTTAGATTTCTGTTTATTATAATCAACATACTCACGGTTAAAGACCTTTTCGTCAGCTTTTAAATCTAATCCGATTGTTCCGCCTGGATTCATTACATAATCCGGGTCAAAATACTCCTTTAAGGTCTTAATAATACCATACTCGTTTTTGCCGAGATAACCTTCCAACCAAGGTGCAAACATTTTACCTATTCCGTGGTGATGGCTTATTGCAGCACCGGATTTCTGTATAGCGTCCAGTATTGTGGTATGGTATCTTTTAAACTCATCCTCTTCTTTTATTGCTGACATAAATATAAAGTACAAGTTTGCCCCCTGAGGATAACAGTGCGACATATGAGTTGTTACTATTGTATTTGGCAAAGCATGACAAACCTCACGAACATCTCTGTGAACTTGCTCCATATTTGACCAGTTAACCGTACATTCAAGAGTGTCTATCATAAAGCCGAAATCCATAAGCGTGTCACGAAGGTATGGATCGTTAAAGCGACCTTTTTCCCAACCTTTACAAACGAAACCTGTCATAGGAATTCCACCGTGTTTACGGGCAATTTTTGAAATGTTACGAGCAACATTTTTTGAGTAACCTTTTTCTCCATCAGTAAAGCCAAGAAAAAGACACCTCTCAAAATCTTTATAACCCAGTTTGTTTAAAATAGGCTCAAGCGGCGTTTCGTCAACATTATATAAATGAAGCATTAATGATGTTTCTTCAGCATCCGACAACCTGAAAACAGAAGAATATCCGCACTCACATTGCATCATTTCTCTTGCAGCCTGTCTGGCAACACTCCAGTCTTTAAACATATAAGAAAACCTTTTTCTGTTTTCAGGCATCCAACGAAATACACGAAGCGTAACCTCAGTAAGCACGCCAAAAGCACCTTCACCGCCCATCATTATCTGGTTAATATTAGGTCCCGTTGCCTCTCTTGAATAATGACTGGTTTCAATTTTGCCAATAGGTGTTGCGTATTTTTGAGAGAGTACAATATCCGCAATAGTTCCGTAATAAGTACTGTTTTGTCCTGCACCTCTTGTTACAGTCCATCCGCCAACCGAACTGTATTCAAATGATTGTGGAAAATGACCACAAGTATATGCTCTTTTTGCACCAAACAAGGATTCCGCATTTTGAAGCGTTTCTTCAAGTTTTGGACCGGACATACCAGCCTGCACTGTAATAGTTTGGTCTATTTCGTTGAAGCCTATTACCTTATTAAAATTTTTTCTCATATCTAAAGTAATACCGCCCTTTATCGGCTCAACGCCTCTGGTAACCGAAGAACCGCCGCCATAAACATATAAAGGAATTTTATACTTTGAAACATATTGGACAATTTTTTCAATCTCTTCTGTCTCGGAAGGGAAAACAACCAAATCGGGTAAACTGTCAAACCTTCGGTGCCTTAAGCGAAGCAAATCATAACCCGTTTGGCCGTAAGCAACTGCCAAGCGGTCATAGTCGGATTGTGAAATGTTATCACAGCCAACTATTTTTGAAATTTCCTCAACATGTTTTTTATCTATTTTAGGAGCATGTTCTTTTTTTAAATGTACGGCGTCCATTCCTATATCGTCCGAATAATCGAAAAACTGTTTATCGTTTAGGTTACACCTTTTTTTAACATATTTATAAAGGCTTTCTTTGGGATATTTAAAAAAATTAGGATCTCCCCAACGGAAAATAGAACGATAGCTGTTTGCAGGAGCAGGCGTCAATACCCATTTTGGTTCAAAATCTCGGTAAGGCTTTGTACTCATGTCATTATCTCCTTTTATATATTTTCATAATATTTTTATCAATCCTCTTTATACGAGGATAAATTTTGCTGTACACTTTTCTGTAAAGTAGCATATAGTGATTATGGTTTTTCGAATCAGGATAAAAAACATCTTTTTCTACAACCATATTTTTAATTGCTTCTTCATAATCGGAATATATTCCCTGTGCAACAAATGCAACCATAGCCGATCCAATAGAACAGGACTCATATGTTTGAGTTCGTTTAACGGGAAGACCGAAAATATCTGCTGTAATCTGACAGACAATATCGCTTTTAGCTCCTCCGCCGCCAACAAATATTTCTTTTATTTCTATGCCGGAACGCTTTTGCATAGTAAGCATACTTTGAAAGAGCTCAAAACAAATACCTTCAATAATCGCACGGTAAAGATGATACCTGGTATGAAAGTCAGAAAAGCCAACTACTGCACCAAGTGCATTGGGATTTGTAATTCCGGGAGTCCAAAAAGGTTGTAAAACCAATCCGTCGCTACCGGGCATAATGCTTTTTATTTTTTCATCAAGCAATTTTTCCGCAGAGCAACCTTTCTCTCTTGCTTCAGCCTTATCTTCTCCTGCAAATTCTTTTATAAACCAAGTGACTAACCAAAAACCTCTGTATATCTCAATTTCCGGATTATACATATCGTTGGGAACAGCGGGATATGCCGGCATAAAGGGTTGTGGTTCAAAATACTCATTAACCGCCATTTGAATTGTTGCCGTTGTTCCAAAGGAAATGGCCGCTTGATTATTTTTGATTACAGATAAACCGAGTGTTTCACAGCCCTTATCAGAACCGGTTGCAATTAGCGGTATTCCCATAGGAATACCCGTCAGTATTGAAGCTTTTTCAGTTATTCTGCCTATTATTTCTCCGGTTGAGATTAGCTCGCAAAGCTTTTCCTCCGGAATGTCGCATATACACCTGGTGAGGTCGTGTTTTCCTAACCACTTTTTCTTTCTATAATCAAAAGGAATGTGACCTATCATATTTGCAGCACAGTCTTTCATTTCTCCGGTTAAAAGAAAATTCATATATGTTGACAGCATAATATATTTTTTTGTTTTCGCCCAGATTTCCGGTTGGTTTTGACAAATCCAATTAGCTGCAGTTGCTTTGTACAGTATTTTTATCGATTCGCCCATTCCTACTGAATGAAAGAGTGCTTTTTTTGCAATTGAAATATGATTATCATATGATGCTTTTCGATTATCCAGCCAAAGAATAATATCCCTTAAAGGTTTATTGTCCTTGTCAAGACAAAGCACCGTATCACGAATAGTTGTTATAGTTACCGCTGATATATCCGAGAGCTTGTCTTTATTACGCTCGAGCAATATTTTTGATATTTCACATATTTTATCAAAATAATAGTCGTGTTTTTGTTCCGCCCATCCGGGTTTTTTGGAAAAATACGGATGATTATACCGAACTTGCTCTTTATCAATAAACTCTCCCTTTTTTGTTACCAAAAGACCTCTTGCGCTTTGCGTGCCGATATCAAAGGTCAAAACCAAAGGCTCATTCATTTTTATCACCCGTTTTCTTTAATAATTTCTTTTAAAATACTGCTCGTTGCTATAACATTTACCCCTAAAGACAGTACGTCCTCAATAATAATATCACCGCAGCTAATCGGCTCAGTTACTACAACGGTTGAGATTTGTTTCATTACATCAAAAATTTTGTCTTTCGGAATTTCGCCGGAAACTCTGACAGGTAAGACGGGAACTTCTTTATAATTTGTTTTTACTGTTGAGCATAATGTTCTTTTTGGCTGAGTTGTTTCGTTTATTGCGAAAGATTTGCCTCTTTTACATCCGTTCCCCGAAACAACAATCTCACCATGTTGAAATTCAATTTTCATTTTGCAGCTTCTGGGGCAAACAATACATACCAGTTCTTTCACAACATCTGCCGCCTCCCTTTAAAAATTTACCAGATTAAATTCAATGTTGGATGATTTTGTCAAGTTAAATGAATTAAAATCCACTTCAACTCTTTCCATTTCAGGAGGTCTTAAAAAAGAATATTTTTTTGAAAAAAACTCTTTTCCGTCAACTGAAATAACAAACTTGGTTTTTTCACGATTCTTACGGCTTCTGAAATATACGATAACGTTGCTGTTGTTTTGATTTATATCAAGTTTTTGCGGAACAGTATATAAAAAATCATCAGAAGAATTTATGTTTATAAGACATCTGTCAGAATTAACATATCTTGCTGCGTTTTTACCTGCTTGTTCAGCATTTTCAGAAACATAATCAACCAAATCGTTTACATGAAGAGCGTTGCCGCACGAAAAAACTCCGTCAATTAAAGTCATATATTGTCCATCGCAAACAGGTCCGTTTGTTCTGTTGTCAAGCTGGACTCCAAGCGATTCCGCAACTTCATTTTCAGGAATCAACCCTACAGAAAGAATCAGTGCATCACATTTTATTATTTGTTCAGTGTTTTTAATGGGTTTCAAGTTTTCATCGACCTTCATAATTTCAACCGCTGTAAGTCTGTCTTCACCAAAGATCCGAGTTACAGTGTATGACAAATGCAACGGAATGTTATAGTCATACAAGCACTGATGAATGTTTCTCGTAAGTCCTGACGGCGTATTTTTTGCTTCGAAAACGCCGATAACTCTTGCTCCTTCCAAAGTAAGGCGTCTCGCCATAATTAAACCAATATCGCCGCTCCCGAGTATAACACACTCTTTTGTTGGAAGCTCGCCTAAAAGATTTGTATAATGTTGAGCGGTTCCCGCTGTAAACACACCGGACGGTCTGGTTCCGTGTATGGATATTTGTTTTGAAGTTCGTTCACGGCATCCCATAGCCAACACAAGTGCTTTGGTTAAGAAAGTGTCTACGCCTTTTTTATTGACAATATGAACATAAAACAAATTCTCTTTTGTTTTGCTTATTTTTGTAACAAACGATAATGTTAAAACATCAATATCCCTTTTATTTAGTTCTTTAATATAGCGTTCTGCATATTCGGGACCGGAAAGCTGTTCGCCGAAACGAATAAGACCAAAACCATCATGAATACATTGTTTAAGTATTCCGCCCAAACGAGCCTCACGCTCTATTAGAAGAACTTTTGAGTTCTCGTCGTTAGCGGAAACTGCGGCAGCAATGCCGGCAGGACCACCTCCGATAACGATAACATCATATTGCTTCATAATATTGCTCCTTACAATGTTGCGAAAACATAATGCTTTATTTTGTACAGCCAAAAGTAATATTGGCATACTCTGACGACTTTTTAACATCTTTCAAAGGGATTTTCATTTCCTCAGCAATTATTTTGGATACCAGAGGCATACAAAATCCACCTTGACATCTCCCCATTCCCGGTCGAACACGCTTTTTTATTCCGTCAATGGTTGGTACGCAAATAGGTGAGTGTAATGCATCAAGAATCTCTCCCTTACTGATTTCCTCGCATCTGCAGACAATTACGCCATAATCCGGATTGGTTGCAATAATCTCAGATCGCTCTTTTGGGGACATCTTTCTGAGAGACGGAATTCCTTTGCGTATAGGATTAAATTCCTTATTCCTTTTAACTTCTTTAATTGGCGATAGCAGATTAATTGCCATTTTTTCAATGTCGAGCGCAACAGCAGGAGCTGTTGTCAACCCGGGAGACTGTATGCCTGCACAGTGAATAAGGTTTTTTGTTTTTCTGCCGTATTCAATAATAAAATCCTCTTCAAAAGTTGCCGCCCGAGTTCCGGTAAAATAAGTTATGATATCTCGTTCGGAAAGCGACGGCATTGTCATTTTTTGTTTTGAAAAAACGGTTTCTATACTTTCACGACAAGTTGCAGTATTTTCCTTTTCATAAGTCTCAACAGCATCCGGACCAATAAGCAGATTATCATGTACTGTATGCAAAATTCCTCCGCCTTTTGAGTGCGATTTTCCATGAATACTCAAATCCTTAACAGATGCAATTGCAGTCATTTTTTTTCCCGCTTTTTTATCAAGTATAGAATTTGTCCCTCGTCGAGGATGAATGGAAAAAAATCTATCTTTCGCCATTTTTGCAACATCTTCTGCAAAAACTCCTGCAGAGTTTATTACAATTTTTGGATAAATAACTCCTCTGTTTGTAAAGACTTTGTAAATTTGTCCATTGTCAACTTCCATATCTAAAACAGAGGTGTTTAGAGAAACCTCTGCCCCGTTCATAACGGCATTTTCAGCATATGCTATAGTGAGGCTGTACGGACAAACGCAACCTGCACTGGGGTTGTAAATGGCAAACTTTATATTTGGGCTAAGGTTTTTTTCTACTTTCCTTAGCTCTTGTCCGGAAATGATTTTTGTGTCTTCGATACCATCAATATATTTTCTATGCAAGCAGTAAAACCACACCAAAGGTTTAGCCCAACTGTTGCAAAAGCATGCGTATTGTCCGAAACGATGAAATTCAACATTTAACTCAGAGCAAATTTTTGAATATAGTTTATTGCCTTTTCTTATATATTTATGTTTTAGTGACCCTTTTCCAAGATCTATTCCGGGGTGAACTTCGCCGTCATTTCTTCCTGACGCATGTAATGCCAAATCAGCTTCTTTTTCAACAAGCAAAATGTCAATATCCCACTTTGATAATTCTCTCGCAATTGAAGCTCCGGAAATTCCACCGCCGATAATCAGAACGTCCGGTGTTCTTCCGTCTAAGGAATTGTCAAAAAAAGAATACTTTTTTGCAACTGAAAACAGGGGAGGGCTTGTTTTTATGTCGTTCACAACATGGCATTTGCTGTATTTGGTTGCAGCAATTTGGCACGCCCTGACAACATCGTTCCATTCTGACAATTCGCCTCTTAATATAATGCAACCATCTTCAATAGCAGCATAAACCTTGCCGTTGAATTCTTTTTGAAGCTTTTTGTTTGTTTTTAATACATTCATTTATATCTCCTCAAAACACGGCATTTTTAGTCGGTCGGACGACCGACTAAAAAAATTATATATGTTTTTTACGATTTTGTCAACACTAAATGATATTTATGCAATTTTTTGTTTAAATTATCTAAACGAAATTATCCTTAAACCATTTCGCTTAAAGAGTGAAATGATTGAAAAAAGAAAGGGCTTGTAAAATACAAACCCTGAATATTGCAAAAACTGCTCGGCGATTGAAATAAGAGCAAAAAAAATATGTATATTTACTCATTGATTGCCTGTAATGTTATTAACGGTCATAAAGTGTGCTATGAACAAGCAAGGAACACTGCGAAAAATCAAGCTTTCCAATCACTGTGTTTTAACCTTGATATTTTTATACAATGCAGGCTGCAATCAAGGAAGAAGCATAATTATCGTATAAGGTAAAATTTCAGCTCCCTTGCAGCACAAGCTGTAGGGGAGTTTTACATCAAATGCACATTATCTTGACAAAACAGAGCTTTTAGTTTATTATTTAGTTAATGGGTATGGATTTAAAGCGAGAGCTTTTAATCATAAATTTTGAAAGGAGTATGGGTATGTATTACAAACTTTACGGTGCATTTGACTCTGCTGCAGCAATGCCGCAGATGTCTACAGGTCAGATGATAGCAAGTTGTGTGTGCGGCCTTATCGTTTGCATATTAGCTATTGTTGCAATGTGGAAAATTTTCACAAAGGCAGGGGAGGCAGGCTGGAAGTCAATCGTTCCGATCCTCAATCTTTACATACTTGTAAAGATTGCTGACGGAAAAGGCATTAAGTTCCTTCTTTTCTGCATTCCGATTGTGAATGTGATTTTTGGCTTTATGCTTTACATCAGACTTGCAAAGGCATTCGGCAAGAGCACAGGCTTCGGCATCGGTCTTATTTTCCTGAATTTCATCTTTATGCTTATTCTTGCATTCGGTGACGCTCAGTATGTAGGACCCAGAGGAATCCCTGCAGGCGCAGCACCTCAGGAACCCTTTGTTCCTCAGGCATAATACTTAATTAAAATAAAAAGCAGACCGAAAAGGTCTGCTTTTTGTTTTTATATCTACTTCTTCACTTTTCACTATTACTTATAACTTTAACTTACGCCCAGGGATTCTGTGATTTCGGCACTCTTACATCTGACAGGAAGGTGTGCTGCCACAGGCACCATGTGCCGTCGCCCTTTTTGCGAAGCGTTACGGGGCGAGGGGAGTCAGCACCCGAGGATTTAAGGTAAAGAACGGCATAGCCCTCGTTTGTGTATGAATACGGGTTGTCGCTTACCTCAATTTTAATCGGTCCGTCGGGAATTGTGTAGTCATTTTCAACGCTTGTGCCCTCAACATATGAGCGCACAACATAGCCCTTGCCTGAAAGCCTGTCACGGATAAACTGCGTGTCCATAACAGAAAGCGGCTGAGGTCCTTTGAGAAAGTTTATCATCTCAATAGCAGCGTTAACATCCTTTTCGTAATTGATAAATGCCGCTACTGCGAGCGCCGCCGTATTGAACGGCGAGCTTAAATCAGCCATTGCCTTAAGCTCTTCGACATTTGTCGGAAGCTTTTCGAGCGTAATCATTTCAACCTTGTTCATAATAAATCCCCCTTTTATTTTAGAAATTGGAGTTCAAATCGTACGGCGTTTTCTGGTAAACAAAGTAGTTAAGCCAATTCTGGAACAGCAGACAGCCTGTGTCACGCCATATGTTCTTAGGCGTTTTTTTAATGTCATCATCGGGGAAATAATTGTACGGAATTTCAATTTTCAGACCTTTTTCGAGATCCCTGAAATATTCCTTTGCAAGAGTGTTATTGTCATATTCGGAGTGACCTGTGCAATAGAAATTTCTGCATTCCATATCGCTTATAAGGTGCACGCCTGCTTTTTCGGAATATGATAAAATCTGCAAATCCTTAACCTTGACAATATCCTCTTTTCTCGTTTCGGTGTGCCTTGAATGAGGCACATAGTAGCAGTCTGAAAAGCCACGAAGCAGGGGATGGTACAGGTCAAGCGGCATATGCTCGAAAATGCCGAAAAGCTTTTTGTCAAGCGGATGCTTCGGCACACCGTACCTGTGGTAAAGTGCTGCCTGTGCGCCCCAGCAGATATTGTAAGTTGAATAAACATTCTTTGAGAATTCATCCATGAAGCCGCAAAGCTCGTCCCAGTAGTCAACCT
>DFHZ01000157.1 GCA_002371985.1 Ruminococcaceae bacterium UBA3710
TGCCGCTAATGTTCTTAAAGCAAACGGCAAAGCTCCTATGAGTATTGTAAATGATAGTGTAGCGGTACAAGATTATGAAATCTTAATCGGTCATACAAACCGTACTGACGGTGATACCTATGCGGAAACCGCCGATGCAACCGCAGATAATAGTTACACTATAACAGTTGAAGAAAACAGGACTATTATTACAGGCGGAACAAACTCGGCAGTAAATGCAGGTGTTATTGACTTTACAAGCAGAATTTTAACCGGCTCATTAGCAGTAGGTACATATACGGGTAACTATGACGGAAGATTTTCTCTTACAAATGGATTTAAACTTACTTGGTCTGATGAATTTAACGGTACTGCTTTAAGCAATACATGGCAAAAATTAGATTTGAATTATGCAACACAAGCCGGTGGTCAGGTTATTTGGGATAATAACTATGCCACGGTTGAAAACGGAGCATTAAAAGCTACTGCAAGTAAAGTTGCCGATTCTAATGATACTGTTGGTGTATCACTTGATACAGGATACAATAAACTTATCAAATACGGATATTTTGAAGCAAGAATAAAATCGTTCAATGAAACAGGTTATATGAACGGTTTCTGGGGAAGCACAATCGGCGGAACAGCTGATTATATAGACGGAAGAACCGGCAACTATTACGGAGAGTTTGACATTCTTGAAATGTATGCGGCTTCAGGTGTGATAAAACCGAACTTGCATAATCATTATGCAGGAGATGAAACTTATTCAAAGAATTATCTCCAGGGTCTTTCGGCAGATCAGCCGTATAAAAATGTTTCAAATATTGGTACAAAGTACCATAACTTCGCAATGAAGTGGACAGACGATTATATTTATTTCTACCTTGACGGTGTAAAATACTATTCATTCGACTGCACAAAGTTATCTGAATATGAGGTCTTCGATATGGTAACAAGAATCAGATTGACATTCAGTGCAGGTAAGTATGTTACACCTACGGCAGATTCTGATGAAGCTTTTGTAGACTGGGTAAGAGTATGGCAAAAGAATGAAACAGGATATGTTGTAAAATAATCAGTTCTGTTGAGTAGATTGTTATAAATTCAGTTCATCAAGGCGGTGGTTTTCCGTCGCCTTGATGGATTATCCAAATCAGCAAGTTTATTGTTGTTTTGGATAATCTAAACAATAAATAAAGAGGTTGTAAGATGTTCGGAAAAAAGTATAACGATTTTTTAAAGATGGTTGTTTATCAGATATACCCACGCAGTTTCAAGGATGCCAACGGTGATGGAATCGGAGATTTGCGAGGTATTATAGAAAAACTTGATTATTTGAAAGAACTTGGAATAAATGCTATTTGGATTTGTCCTTGTTTCAAGAGTCCTCAGGCAGATAACGGATATGATATTTCAGATTATTGCGATATTGATCCGGAATTCGGTAATATGGAAGACATTAAAGAACTTATCAATGAAGCACATAATCGTGATATAAAGGTTTTGATGGATCTGGTGGCAAACCATACATCTTCTGAGCATAAATGGTTTAAGGAGTCGAAAAAATCCAAGAATAATCCTTATAGCGATTATTATTATTGGTACGATGAACCGCAGACAGATTGGCAAGCAATGTGGGGCGGGAGTGCTTGGGAATACAGCAATGAGAGAAACCAGTATTATCTGCATCATTATGATATAACAATGCCGGATCTTAATTGGGATAATCCAAAAGTAAGAGAAGAATTCAACAAGATTGTCGATTTCTGGTCGAATTTCGGTGTTGACGGTTTCAGGTGTGATGTTATTCACGAAATCTCTAAAGACCTCAAAAATAATATTATGAGTATGGGTCCGCACATTCACGAATACATAAACGGACTTTTCGGACGACCTGAGGTTGAGCACTTATTTACGGTAGGCGAATGTTGGGTTTGGAATGAAGAATCTTTCTGTAAGTTGACTAAAGAAGAAAGAAAAGAACTTTCAACAATGTTTCAGTTCCAGCATATAAGTTTCGGTAGGGACGGAAAATATACACCGAAACCGCAAAGTCTTACTGAACTTAGAGATATTTTGTCGCATTGGCAAAGTGTATCTTACAAGAACGATTTGCTTTATACTTTGTTTACAGATAATCACGATCAACCTTACTTTATTTCCCGTGCGGGAGATACAAAGAATAAGCGGTATGAATTGGCAACTTGTATCGCCACGATGTTTTACACATTAAGAGGAATACCGTTTATTTATCAGGGTCAGGAATTCGGTTCTTTGGCATCTGAGTTTGATTCTATTGATGATTTCAGAGATATAGGTGCAATAAACTATTATAATGATTATCTTGAAGAGTTTGGCAAAGAAAAGGTATTGCAACAACTTAATTTCGGAAGCAGGGACAATGCAAGGCATCCCGTTGCATGGGACGGCAGTGAGTTTAACGGTTTTTCTGATGTCGAGCCGTGGATTCCTCTTAGCAGTAATAATAAAGAAATTAATCTGAAAAAAGACTGTGAAAGCGAAAAATCTATTTTCAAGTTTTATAAGTCCATTTTAAAACTGCGTAAAGAAAACGATGAGATTGTTTATGGTGAATTAAAAATCTTGTCAAGACCGGAAGATACATATTGGGTTTTTGAGCGTAGTTATAATGGCGGAAAGATTGTTGTTTGCTGTAACTTTGAAGAGGAAAACAACATAATCATTCCTTACAAAAACGCAAAGTTGTTGCTCTCTAATAATATTGATAGAAAAGATGCTTCAAATAACTATTCTGCTTATGAGGTAGCAATTTACAGAATATAAAAGGACAAATCGAGAAAATTATGGTTATTGATAAAAGTACAGTGATACAAGGCAAAAAACTTTGGGAAACACAACCGGGACCTGTAAAAGAACTACTGCCACTTTGCAGAAGACTTGCGGCAGAGGGTAGTGTTTTGCTTGAAAACAATGGAGTTTTGCCATTTAATAAAGGTACCAAAGTTGCTGTTTTCGGCAGAACTCAGGAAACATATATAAAAAGCGGAACAGGGTCAGGCGGACTTGTGCGAGTTGAAAATAAGCCTTGCATTTTAAAGTCATTTCGTGAAAATGGCATTTTTGAAATTGATGAAGAATTGGTTAATACCTATAAAGAATGGATAGAGGAAAACCCTTATGATAACGGCCACGGATGGGCGACTGAACCTTGGTCGCAAAAAGAAATGCCGTTAAGTATTGATTATGTAAAAACTGTAGCCAATCGCAATGATGTTGCAGTTGTTATATTAGGTAGAACTGCCGGTGAGGATAGGGACAATTCTTACACCGAAGGCAGTTATTGTCTATCGTCTGAGGAAATTCAAATGATAGAAAAAGTTACTGCGTTTTTTGAAAAAACCGTAATAGTTCTTAATGTCGGCAACCTGATAGATTTGTCATTTGTAGATAAATATAATATTTCAGCTTTGCTTTATGTTTGGCAGGGCGGTGGTGAAGGTGCCAATGCTCTTGCAGATATATTAAGCGGAAAAATAAGTCCTTGCGGAAAACTTCCCGATACGCAAACAAAAAGGGCTGACGATTATCCGTATTTCGATAACTTCGGTGATGAAAAAGAAAGCATTTACGAAGAAGATATTTATGTAGGATATAGATATTTTGAAACTTTTGCAAAGGATAAAGTTCGCTATCCTTTTGGCTTTGGTCTTACATATACTCGATTTGAAAGCGAATATGCTGTCAAATCGGAGAATAACAAAATAGAGGTTACTGCAAAGGTAAAAAATGTCGGAAACTTTGCTTCCAAAGAGGTAGTGCAGGTCTATTTCGGAGCACCCTGTGGCAATTTAGGCACTCCTGCAAAACAACTTATTGCTTATAAAAAGACTAAAGAATTAAAACCCAAAGAAACTCAAATTATAGAAATCTCTTTTGATATTACCGATATGGCATCGTACGATGATAGCGGTGTTACCGGCAATGAATTTTGTTATGTGTTAGAAGCCGGAGACTATAATATTTATTGTGGTACGGATGTAAGAAGCAGCGAATGTATTTTTACATATAGTGTTGAAGAAACGATTGTTACAAAAAAACTCGAACAAATTATGCCACCTGAAAAAACTTTTGAGCGATACAATGCTATTTTAAATTCGGTTGGCAACAGGGTATTGACAAAAGTATCTGCACCGATTAGAAAATTTGACCTTGACAAGAGAGTAGAGGAGCGTAGACCGCAAGAAACACCTTTTACAGGTGATAAAGGAATAAAACTTATAGACGTTGCTGACGGCAAGAATACTATAAAAGAATTTATTGCCCAAATGAGCGATAATGATTTAGCGGCTATCGTCTGCGGAGAAGGAATGAATAGTCCTAAAGTAACTGTTGGTACGGGTGGTGCTTTTGGCGGTGTAACCGATTCTCTGCTTAATTTAGGTATTCCTGTCTGTTGTGTTACAGACGGACCCTCAGGCATCAGAATAGGTGGCGATTTAAAGAGTACATCGCTTCCAAATGGATATGTTTTTGCTTCAAGTTTTGATGATGAACTTGCAGAGCAAATCTTTGAACTTGAAGGAATTGAACTTTTTTCATATAATATAGATGCAATTTTAGGTCCGGGTATGAATATACACAGGCATCCGTTATGTGGTAGAAATTTCGAGTATTTTTCGGAAGACCCACTGCTTTCCGGTAAAATGGCAGCGGCGCAAAGCCGTGGAATTGCTAAATCAGGATGCACAACTACAATAAAACATTTTAGTTGTAATAATCAGGAATTTGGACGAACTTCTTGTAATGCAGTTGTATCAGAAAGGGCACTCAGAGAAATATATCTAAAAGGCTATGAAATAGCAGTTAAAGAAGGAAATGCTACTGCTATTATGACTTCATATAATCGTATAAACAATTATTACAGTGCGTCAAACTATGACCTTACAACGACCGTACTCAGAAAAGAGTGGGGATATAAAGGCTTTGTTATGACCGATTGGTGGGCATTGTGTAACTGCAAAGACAAAGAGGGCAATAAAAACAATACCAAGGCTATGGTACGGGCACATAATGATATATATATGGTTTGGGGTAATGTAGAAGAAAAACCTCATAATCTATTTAAAGGAATAGAAGAAGGATATATTACAAGAGGCGATTTGCAGTATTGTGCAGAGAATTTGCTTAATTATATTTTGAAATCGCCTACCTTCAAAAAGTTTGTACTAAACGGTTGCCAAAAGCCCAAATTTGATACATTAGATGATTCAAAACTTGAAACAGTATCTGTTTTAGAAAATATAGTGCCGGGGAAAAATTATGAATTAAACTATAACCCTGATAAAAAGTGTGTTTTCGTTTTTGAACCGCAATGTATTTCCGATTCTCTCGCTCAGTATCCTATTACTATGTCGGTTGGCGGAAACCGTTGTGTTTCGCTTTCTGTCAGCAGCAATGATACCGGGAAAATTATTCGTCAGTTAAAATTGACAGGGAGAAGTTATGTTTTCAATTTTGAATTTTCTGATAATGTAAAAATCGGCAGATTTATTATAAAGCAGTAATCACTTGCGGTTTTATAGGAGTTATTTATGGAGTATAGTCGTTTTAAATGGAAAACAAACGGAGAGGCAAGAAAAGAAAACATTGTTATTTCCGGAAATGCCCGATTTACTGTTTTGACGGAAAGACTTGTCAGATTAGAATATTCCTTGTCGGGTAAGTTTACGGATAAGGCATCTCAAACCGTTTTTAACCGTGATTTTCCAAAAACCGAGTATTCTGTTTTTGAGGATGAGTATTTAAGTATTGAAACAAAGTATTTGAAACTTAAATATCTTAAGGGAAGTCCTTTTAATCGAGATACTGTTTCCATTGAACTTAAAAAATTTGGAAATAAATGGGAGTGGGGCAGTGTTGCAGAGCAGTTAAAAGGCACAGTTTCCACTTTGGACAAAGTTAATGGAGAAACATCTTTGGATGATGGTGTTTGCTCAAGAAACGGATATACGATAGTAGATGATAGCAAAAGTTATCTTCTATCGGAAAACGGATGGTTTGAGAAAAGAGAGCCAGATGCAGTAGATATTTATTTCTTTGGATACGGCCACGATTATCTTGACTGCATTAAAGACTTTTATCGTCTGACAGGTGAGCCACCAATGCTTCCCGATTATGCTTTTGGCAATTGGTGGAGTAGATATTATAGTTATACACAAGAAGAATACTGTAATTTAATAAACAAGTTTATAAAAGAGAATATTCCTTTTTCAGTAGCTGTTATTGATATGGATTGGCATACCACAGAAACTCCGAAAGAGAGTCAAATTGACGACCCTCGCTTTTGGAACGGTTGGACAGGATATTCTTGGAATAAAGAACTGTTTCCCGATTATAAGGCGTTCTTGCACTTTTTAAGAGAGAAGGGTCTTAAAACCTCGCTTAATTTACATCCGTCAAACGGAGTAGGTTACCAAGAGGATATGTATGAAGAGATGGCTAAAGCCTTGAGAATTGATCCAAACAGCCGTAAACTAATCAAATTGGATGTACTTAATCCCGATTTTATGGAAAAGTATTTTGATATTCTTCATCATCCTTACGAAGAGGATGGTGTGGATTTCTGGTGGATGGATTGGCAACAGGGCGATGATTATTGGTGGGTACATGATGATGAGCATCCGGTTTCTGAATTAGAGGGCATAACACCGCTATGGATGTTAAATCATTTACATATTCTTGATATAATGCGTAACGGAAAAAGGCCTATGTTCTTTTCGCGTTATGCAGGAATAGGGTCACATAGATATCCTGTCGGTTTTTCGGGAGATACAGTAGTAACTTGGGAGTCTTTGAATTTTCAGCCCTATTTTACCGCCAATGCCTCAAATGTAGGATATTGTTGGTGGAGCCACGATATAGGCGGACATATGCTCGGATACCGTGATGATGAATTACAAATCAGATGGCTTCAATTAGGTGTTTTATCACCTATAAATCGCCTGCACTCAACTAAGGATATTTTTGCCGGAAAAGAGCCTTGGAATTTACGCAAGGACTGTTGCGAAATATATAAAGATTGGTTGAGATTAAGGCATAAACTTTTCCCGTATATATATACGATGAATTACTTAACTCATAACGAACTGACACCTTTGGTATTGCCTATGTATTATAACTATCCTGAATGTGATAATGCATACAGTTTCAGAAATCAGTATTTCTTCGGCAGTGAGTTTTTCGTGGCACCGATAACATCGCCCAACGATAAGAACTCAATGCTTGGAAGTGTTGATGTTTGGTTCCCCGAAGGATTATGGTTTGATTTCTTCAGTGGGCTTTGCTACAAAGGTAATAGAACAGAAAAGGTACATAGAAGTCTTGAGGAATATCCTATATTTGCCAAAGCCGGAGCAATAATTCCAATGACAAGTAAAGTGGAAAACAACCTGCTTGGCAACAGCGAAGATATGACAGTATATGTTTTTGCAGGTGCTGATAATACTTTCAGACTTTATGAAGATACAGGTGACGGAAACACTTACAAAGACGGACAATATGCAATAACGGTATTTAACCTCAATTGGAGCGAAAATGCGGTCTTTACAATAAAGCCTGCATACGGCGATACTAAAATAATACCTGATTGCAGGAATTGGGATATTAAACTTCGAGGATTTGCAAAAGAAATTGATGTCAAGGTAAAAATTGCAGGGAAAGAAATACCCTGTAGCATAGAATTTGAAAAGAACACGAATACAACATCGTTAATACTTAAAAACATATCTGTAAACAGCGAAATCATCATTGAAATTAAAGGCAATAGGATTATAACCGACAATTCCGTTGCAACAGACAGAATGTATGATATACTTCTTCATTCACAGATGGACTATACCGTTAAATCTGCATTATGGTACGCTTTCAAAGGAAAAAGTAATATTCTTTATAAGGCTTGTCCTCAAAAAGAATACAAGGAAATTTTGAGTGCGGCTGAGGAAATGCGAAATCTTTTGATTTCCATGCAATAGGAGTGTGAAAAATGATTAGAATAGGTCAAATAGGTATTGGTCATAATCACGGCGAAGGAAAAATGCTTGCAGTCAGAAAATTTCCGGAATTATTTGATGTTGTAGGTTTTGCCGAAGAAAATGAAGAATGGCTTAAAAAGCGTGGAAACTTAAAATGCTATGAGGGACTTAAAAGGTATTCGGTTGATGAGTTGATTGAGAAATGTGATGCACTGCTTATTGAAACCGATGTATGGGATTTGACCGCAACTGCACAAAAATGTATAGACTCAGGAAAGCACATACATATTGATAAGCCGGGGAGCGGTACTTTAGAAGAGTATAAAACATTACTTGATACCGCCAAAGCGAAAAATCTTATTGTACAGGTTGGATATATGTATCGGTACAACCCTGCTATACAAAAGGCATTAGAACTTATAAAGGACGGTAAATTAGGAGAGATTTATTCAATAAATGCTGAAATGAGTACATTTCATTCGGCAAGATACCGAAAGTGGTTGACTAATTTCGGCGGAGGAATAATGTATATTTTGGGATGTCATCTAATTGATCTTATAGTTTATTTAATGGGCAGCCCTGAAAAAATACATTCTTTTTTGAAACATACGGAACTTGACGGTATTGATGTTGCCGATAATAACTTGGTCGTGCTTGAGTATAAAAAGGCACTTGCAAGAGTATTTGTTTCTTCGGTTGAGGTAAACGGTTACGGCAGAAGGCAGTTTGTAGTATCCGGGAGCAAGGGAACAGTTAATATTATGCCGATTGAAAATCCGGCGAATATGACATATTCTGATTTGGATATTGCCAAAAACCCTTATGCTGATTTGAAACGCACGGAAGAAATAACAGAGAAGCCTATTGATTGTAGGTATGATATGATGGTGCAGGATTTTTATGATTATATAAAAGGTAATAAATTAAATCCGTACACTTACGAACATGAATATGCAGTACAGGAAGTTTTGGATAAAACAGTAGGCGGTATAAAGTTTTATAGCAACAATATAGATTAATTGCTAAAATCCCATAAAAAGTATTTGTTATTGGAGGATATAATTATTATGAGTAAAAAAATTTTGGTATTGGGCTCAAGCGGTGCTATGGGGAGTTATATTGTACCGTATCTTGCCGATATGGGTTATAGTGTTACAGCGGTTTCGCTTGATGACGAAAAGCCGTATAACGATAATGTCACCTGTATAAAGGCTGATGTAAGGAACAAAGAGTTTCTTTTGAGTTTACTCTCACAAAAATTTGATGGTTTGGTTGATTTTTCATACTATTCTTATAAAGAATTCAGAGAGTATTATAAACTGTTTTTGGAAAATACAGGACACTATATTTTCTTATCCTCTTGTCGTGTTTATGCAAATGAAGAAGTACCGGTAAAAGAAACATCACCTCGACTTCTTGATGTTTCTACAGATACTAAATTACTTGCTTCTAACGATTATTGCATTGTTAAGGCAAAGAAAGAAGATATGTTATTGTTATCTGATTATGATAATTGGACGATTGTTCGACCGGCTACCACTTTTTCTAAAATGCGTTTTCAATTAGTTACTTTAGAGGCGGTAAACTGCGTAGGTAGAGCAAGAAAAGGTAAAAAAGTTGTCCTTCCTGAACAAGCAAAAGATATTCCTGCTACACTTTGTTGGGCAGGGGATGTATCTATGATGATTGCAAAGTTGTTTTTCAATGATGATGCAAAGCGTCAAATATTTAATGTTTGTTCCAGCGAGTATCATACTTGGGGTGAAATAGCCGATTATTATAATAAAATCTGCGGTTTAGAGGCCGTGTGGGTAGATAAAGAAGACTATCTTAAAATTATAAGCCCCGAACTTAATCTTAATGTTCGTTGGCAACTGGAATATGCAAGAATGTTTAATCGCATCACGGACAATTCAAAAGTTTTGAGATTTACGGGAATGAAACAGGAACAACTAACACCACTTTATGACGCACTGAAAATGATGGTTGATGCAATTCCCGACGATTATGTCTTCCCTGAAACTGATGTCAGCCGTAGAATGGATGAATATTTGGAGGAAAAATTATGAAAGCAATGCTTGTAGATGCAAATAAAAATCTTGTTTGGTCGGATGTTGCCGACCCTATCATTAAAGATGATGAAGTGCTTGTCAAAATCCATGCTGCTGCATTAAACAGGGCTGATTTACTGCAAAGGCAGGGCAAATATCCATCTCCTGCGGGGTGCCCGGAATGGATGGGTCTTGAAATTGCCGGAGAAATTGTGGAAATTGGCAAAAAAGTTACAAATTGGAAAATGGGCGATAAAGTTTGTGCTCTTTTAGGCGGTGGCGGTTATGCAGAATATGTAGCAGTTAAGTATGATATGCTTATGCCGATACCAAAAGGACTTTCAATGGAAGAAGCTGCTGCTTTACCTGAAGCATACGCAACATCGTATCTTAACCTCTTTATTGAAGGCCATTTAGAGGAAGGACAGACGGCATTTATCCCTGCGGGTGCCAGCGGTTTGGCTTCTGTTGCAATTCCGATGGCAAAGGCTTTCGGTGCAAAGGTTATTACTTCTGTTTTATCTGACGAAATTGCAGAAAAAATAAAGCCTCTTGGCGCAGATGTAATCATAAATTCTACTACACAATCGGTTGAAGATATATTAAAAGCCGAAGAAGAAAACGGCACTCCTGTTAATGTATCAATGGACTGTCTGTCGGGTGAAACACTTGGCAAAAGTTTGCCGTTCATGGCAAGAGGCGGATATTGGGTTGTGATTTCAACTCTTGCCGGAATTGAAACAACTGTGCAACTAAGACCGTTACTTACAAAGGGACTGCATTTAGTAGGCTCAATGCTAAGAAACAGGACGCCTGAATTTAAAGCATATATTTTATCTGAACTTGTTGAGAAGGTATGGCCTAAAATCGAAAGCGGTGCCATAACGCCGTCGATTTATAAGGTTCTTCCAATGTCAGAAGCTACCGAAGCACACGCAATTTTAGAGCGTGGCGAAAATGTAGGTAAAGTTGTATTGAAGGTAGTATAATGAAAAACAATACAAAAAGCATAATACTATCTTTACTTGTAATGGCACTTTGGGGATCGCTTTTTCCAATGATTAAATTGGGCTATACTGCACTTGAAATTAACTCAAAATCTGTGCCCGATATTTTAATGTTTGCAAGTTACAGATTTATAATAGGGGGATTTGCCGTATCGGCATTTTCCTTTTTTAGAAGAGAAAAGATTGCAAATCCGAAAGTAAAGAATATTATTTATATTGTAATTATGGGTTTCTTTTCCATAGTGTTGCATTATGCCTTTACATATATAGGATTGAGCACAACCGACAGTTCTAAGACGGCTTTAATTAAGCAGTCCGGTGCACTGATTTATGTCTGTTTTGCATTCTTGTTTTTTAAAAACGAGAAATTTAACATATTGAAAATAATAGGTGCAATTATCGGATTTGCCGGGATAGTTGCTATAAATTATAATCATAACGGCATTAGATTTGCAACGGGCGACATTCTTATAATCGGAGCCTCAATTTGTACGGTTATTGCAAATGTTATAAGCAAAAAATCGGTTGAAGGGAATTCTCCATATTGGATAACAGGTATATCACAACTTTTCGGTGGTATAGTTCTATTTATTGTCGCAATTATAATGGGCGCTGATATGTTGCAATTCAATAATACGGCGATTTTGATATTTGCCTATATTTGTATAGCATCAATCGCTTCATATACATTGTGGTATTATGTTTTAAGGAATAACAGTCTTTCAAAAATGTTTATAATCAAATTTGCCGAGCCATTATTTGCGTGTGTTTTCGGTGCTATAATCTTGGGTGAAAATATTCTAAAATGGCAGTATCTTATTGCTTTTTTGCTTATTTCTTTTGGTATTATTTTAGGAAACAAGAGCGATATTGCAAAAGAATGAGCCTGAATATGCGTAGAAAAGTTAGACTTTATTATTCTTAAACAGAAAAGACATATCAATTTGAATTGTTTAGTTCTTTTTGATATGTCTTTTTATTTAGTCGTTTTTTAATTTAATTTGTTTGGCATACTTTTGCGGTGATATGCCGGTTATTTTTTTGAAAGTTTTGCTGAAATGATAAATATCGGAAAAATTAAGTTCATCGGCTATTTCGCCGATAGAGTGGGTATCAAGAAGGAGTAACTGTTTTGCTTTTTCAATACGATGCTTTTGCCTGAACTCGATAGGATTAACACCGCTGTATTCTCTGAAAAGTTTTCTGAAATACCCCTCACTTACTCCGCAAATTTGTGCTATCTCATCCATTGTTTTATCGGAACTGCTCTCCATAAGTTCAATACCTTCGCTTATATATTTAAACTTGTGATTAACAATCTTTTTGCGTCGGCTTTGACATGCCAACCCGAAAATTTGATAAATTGCAGAAGTTATTATCGGTGTGCAAACAATATTTTTATTAAACTCTTCAGCCGCCGCTTCTATAAAGAAAGCAGTTGCCGAATCAAGATTTTTTATACAAATTTTAGGTGAAAGCGTGGGAGTTATTTCTTTATCGTTAATGTCTTTAAGTTGAAAATGAAAAACAACACTGTCATCTTGATTGGGTGCCGTGTCTAAAAAATCGACAGTATATTCAATACCTTTTGACATATAAGCAACTTGATTTTTTTCTGCAAATAATGTCTTGCCGTTAATATCGGTAATTTTTGCAGAACAATTTTTAAACCAAAGAAATGTATGAGAGGGCTTAGGTTTGCCGATGCAGGAATAGAAATTGTTTCGAGTATACCAATTTTGCCCCTTGGCTAATGGTTCGCTTATAAAAAATTCAGAATTATAAAGATTTTCAAAAGGAACAATATCCATATTTACACCCGCCTATATATGATAATTCATATTATATCATATTTTTATATAAATTGAAACGATTTTTACAAAAAATGTAATGTTTCTAACATTTATTTAAGCGAGGTTTGCTTGTATAATTTTTATATCAAAACTGTAGAAGGGAAGAATATTATGTTTGATTATAAAGTGAAAATCGGTCTTGTTGCTATGCGTCGCAATACTACCGATCGCCCAAGAGGTACATTTCTTACCTGGTATTCGGCTGAACAGCGAGGTAAAAGATTTGTTCAGTACATTGAAGACAACTTTACAAACGAAAATGTTAGTTTCGTAGATAATAAGGGTATCGGTATTAAGGACCTTGTGTTTGACGATGCTTCTGCTAAACAGGTTGTTGACCGATTTAAAAATGAAAATGTAGATGCCGTAATGATTATAAATTGTAATTTCGGTAACGAGGAAGCGGCAGCAGATATTGCCGAGGCTCTCGGTAAGCCGGTTCTTTTGTGGGCACCTCTTGATGACGAATATTATGTTGACGGTATGCGTCCAACCGATTCACAGTGCGGACTTTTTGGTGTTTCCCGCCAAATGCAACGATACCACATTCCTTTTTCACATTTGCCTTGTTGCAGAGTAGAAAGCGACGAATTTAAAGAAGGCTTTGAAAGTTTCGTGCGTGTTGCTTGTATGGTTAAAAACTTTAAGGGTATGCGTATAGGTCAGGTTGGTGCCCGTCCCGCTCCTTTCTTTTCTGTTATCTGGAACGAAGGCGAGTTAATGGAAAAATTCGGTGTTCGCATTGTTCCTATCAACTTTGCTGTCATTGAACAAAGAATGAAAACCGCAGAAACCGACTATGCAGACGAAATTGCCGAATATGAGCAATATTTCCTCACAAATTACGAACTTGACGATTTAACTCCTAAATACATAAAACCAATGGCTACAATGGCTGCTATGTATAAACACCTTTTTGAAGAATTTAATCTTGATGTTATTTCGGCAGAGTGCTGGACGGCAACTCCTATTATGTTTGACGGTCTTGCACCTTGTGCAGTTTACGGTTTACTCAATGAAATGGGATATATGATTTCCTGCGAAAGCGACATACACTGTGCTATGACAATGGCACTTCTTAAATGTGCAACACTTGGAAAGGGCAGACCTTTATTCGGTGAGTTTACGGTAAGACATCCTGAAAATAAAAATGCCGAACTCTTATGGCACTGCGGACCTTTCCCTGTAAGTGAAAAAGCCGAGGGAACAAAGGCTCGACTTGTAAATCAAAGGGCATGGCTTCGTGGTCGCGACGGTGAATATACCGTTGTTCGTATTGACCAGGAAAGCGGAAATTATATGGTTTTGCCGCTTCTATGTAAAACAACCGAAGGTCCTCAAACACATGGTACATATATTTGGGGCGAATTTGAAAATTTACAAGCCGTTGAGGATAGATTGATAGACGGTCCGTATATTCACCATTTTGTTGAAATGCGTGGCAATTATACGAAAGAAATCAAGGAATTCTGTAAATATTTTCCCAACCTTAAGGTTGATGAATCTGTTAAATAATTTTTAAAGGAGAAAATAAGAATGCAGTATCAAATGAATGAATTTTTATTTGCAATGATACTTACCGAACTTGAAGATGCGGTAGGTAAAGAGAATTGCTCTACAAGAGCAATCGACAAGGTAACGCATAGTGTTGACTACTATTGGCTTTCCCGTATGTGGGCGGATAGAGGTCAGCGTATGCCTGAGGCTGATTTTGTTGTTTGCCCTAAAGATGCGACAGAGG
>DFHZ01000156.1 GCA_002371985.1 Ruminococcaceae bacterium UBA3710
TACGGTATCGGCAGAATGTGCCATATTGCATTCTGGGAGCCGCACTTTGCAGGCGATTATAAGGATCTTGAAGAATGGAAAAAAGCGCCTTATCGTCTTGGCGCAAAGCTTCACCCCCTGACAATTGAGCAAAACGCTATTACAAGCTTTAAGTCAAGGACGACACTTGTTCCTTGCCGTGCAAACACGATAGGTCCGGCACTTTTCTTGCAGGCGGATTATGCTATCGGCGGAGCCGACGGCGCTTTGGGCAGAGGAATGGGCTGGCAGGGTATGAGTTTCCTGACAACTCTGCACTACGGACCCGATATGCACATAACATCCACCTTTATCCCGACAATGCCGGGCAAACTGTTCTATCTTAAAGAACTCGCAGGTCCGCTGGTTGCAGAATGTAACTGATATGTATTATCATATTCTGATTTTGAAAAATTAGGATAATAAACACAAACGAGGCTAAAATATGAAATTAGGCACAATGATCATATTCAATGAACAAATAAACTTTGAAGAGAAATTCAACTCGGTAAAAGAACTCGGGTTGCCATCGTGTCAACTCACTTCGTGGAATCCGTCCTTATGGACAGATGAAAATGTGGAGTCTATATGCGACGCATCAAAGAAGACGGGCGTCGAAATATCGGCATTTTGGTGCGGCTGGACAGGTCCTGTCGTCTGGGATTTTTATGACGGACAGATAACGCTGGGGCTCGTGCCTGCCGAGTACCGCCAAATGCGTGTTGAGCAGTTGTGCGCCGGCGCCGACTTTGCTAAAAAACTCGGCGTAACCGATGTCATAACCCATATGGGATTTATCCCCGAAAACCCTAACGACCCTAATTTTGCTCCCTTTTGCGTTGCGGTGAGAACTGTATCGAAACATCTTAAAAAGAACGGACAGAACCTCCTTTTTGAAACAGGTCAGGAAACGCCCGTTACAATGCTTCGCTGTTTTGAAAAAGTTGGAACGGATAATCTGTTTGTAAACCTTGACACCGCAAATGTTATCCTCTACGGCAAAGCAAACCCGGTAGACGCCCTTGATGTTTTCGGAAAGTATGTAAGAAACATTCACGCCAAGGACGGCTTCTATCCCACAAACGGGCACGATTTAGGGGAAGAGGTAAGAATAGGCGACGGCAAGGCGGATTTTGAGCGTTTGTTTAAGAAACTCAAAGAACTCGACTATCATAGATATGTAACTATTGAAAGAGAGATCGACGGCGATAAACAAACCGAAGATATAATCTACGCTAAAAAGTATCTTGAAGATATTATAAAAAATGTTTACGGAGCGGATGAACTATGTTAAAAGTCGGTCTTATAGGCGTTGGCGGAATAAGCGTTGCCCATATTCCTTGCTGGGAAAAGTTCGAGGATACGGAACTTGTAGCACTCTGCGATGTCCGCCTCGAGCAGATGAAGAATTATAGTGATAAGCGTTGCTATACCGATTTCGATACAATGCTCGAAAATGAAACGCTCGATATACTTGATATTTGCCTTCCTACATATCTTCATCCCGAGTATGCCATAAAGGCAATGAAAAAGGGCATAAATGTTGTCTGCGAAAAACCTATATCGCTAAAGCGGGAAGATGTTAAAAAAATCTATGCCGTTGCCGAAAAAAACAATGTAAAGTTTATGGTGGCGCAGGTTTTAAGATTTTGGGATGAATATGAGTTTGTAAAAGAACTTATAGACAATAAGAAATACGGCAAGCTTCTTTCGGGCAGTATGCAGAGGCTTAATATATTCCCCGATTGGAGTTTTGAAGATTGGATGGCAGACGAAGAAAAGAGCGGATTTGTGCCTTTTGATCTTCATATCCACGATCTTGATTTTTTGGTTTATGCTCTCGGAAAACCCACCGAAATAAAAAGTTTCCGCTCAAAAGGGCAGAAACAGGATGTAATTGAAGTGTTGTATAATTTCGGCGGTGCTTACATAAACTGCGAAGCAACTTGGTACAAAGGAAAGATACCATTTAACGCCAATTTCAGATTTCAATTTGAAGAAGCCGCAGTAATATATTACGCCGGCAAATTGAATGTATATGACCAAAACGGCAAAATCGAAACCGACGACCGTAAACAACAAAAGAATGAAGATACAATAGGTATACCGAAAAGCAACGGTTATGCAAACGAACTTCGGTATTTTACCGATTGCGTTAAAAATGATACTTTCCCCGATAAAGTAAAACCCGAAGAACTCGAAGAGGTTATTTCAATACTTCATTCGCTTTAATTAGGTGAACTATGAAAAAAATAAATGTTGCAGTGATAGGCTGCGGAACAATATCGGTTATGCACCTTGATTCCGCTGCCTCACTAAGTCAGGCAAATTTAGTCGCAGTCTGCGATATAAAAGAGGACAGGGTAAATAAGACTGCTGAAAAATATAACTGTAAAGCATATACCGACTATAAAGAAATGTTCAGAAACGAGAAGTTAGACGCCGTTCATATCTGTCTTCCTCATTATCTTCATACTGCCGTTTCAAGAGATGCCTTTGAAAACGGTATAAATGTTCTGTGCGAAAAGCCGATGAGCATTGATTATGACGACGCCGAGAAAAC
>DFHZ01000073.1 GCA_002371985.1 Ruminococcaceae bacterium UBA3710
GCTACGCGGGTGGATATTTATTTATAGTATTATGCAAATAAGACCGTTGCAACCGTCGTTTGTTACTCGCTCAATGGTTTCTTTAATTCTCATTCTTGCATCGTCAGGCATTCTTGCAAGTTTTGTATGCAGTCCCTCGTTTACGAGTTCGTAAAGCGATTTGCCGAAAATATTTGAATCCCATATTTTTTCGGGGTCCTCTTCAAATTCGCTGAGCATATACATAACAAGGTCTTCGGACTGCTTTTCGCTGCCGACTATCGGGCTTACCTCGGTTGTAATACCGGCTTTTATCAGGTGTATTGACGGAGCCGATGCTTTAAGTCGTACACCGTATCTTCCTCCCTGACGGACGATTTCAGGCTCTTCAAGGGTTAATTCACTTATATCGGGCATTACAATTCCGTAACCGGTTGCCTCAACCTCGTCAAGGGCATTTTTGATTTTTTCGTATTTTTGTTTTGTTTCGGAGAGTGTTTTAATCGAATCCATCAGTTCCTGTTCGTCGGCGATTTCAAGTCCCGTACTCTCGGACAGGACTTTATAAAACAGATTGTTTTTTATATCAATGCCGATTTCTGCTGAGCCGGAGCCCAAATCAATGTTATCTACCGAAACATTTTTAACATTTTCGCTATCTTCAAAAGATGATGTGAATTTGTTTACATCTTTAATCTTTTTAATGCCTGAAGAGGCTGTTTTTATGCCCTCTAAGAGACTTTCTCTCAGCCAATGAGAAATCGAAAGCGAATTTATCCACTTAGGGAAATTTATGCTGATTTCTTTAACGGGAAATTCAAAAAGGATTTTTGATAATATATCTTTAATCGTGTTTTCGTTGAGTTCAAGACAATTTACAGGTATAACCGATACTCCGTATTTAGCCGTAAGATTTTCGGCAAGAGCCATTGCTTCGTCAGTTTCGGGGTACTGACAGTTTAAAAGTATTATAAAAGGCTTATCGGTAGTTTTTAGGTCATCAATTATCCGCTGTTCTGCCTCTTCGTATTCCTGCCTCGGTATATCGCTAATTGAGCCGTCTGTTGTAATTACAAGACCTATGGTCGAATGCTCGTTTATAACCTTTTTAGTACCTATTTCGGCAGCCATATTAAACGGAACAGAGTCCTCAAACCACGGTGTTTTAACCATTCTCGGCTGGTCATTTTCGATATACCCTAATGCACTCGGTACTATGTATCCTACGCAGTCTACAAGCCGGACATTCATATTTGCCTTGTTATCAAAACTTACATTTACACCTTTTTCAGGTATGAACTTCGGCTCGGTTGTCATAATTGTACGGCCGGAAGACGATTGCGGAAGTTCGTCGTTTGCTCTTTCTCTTATGTAGTCCTCCGTGATATTAGGAAGTACCATGCTTTCCATAAATTGCTTGATAAATGTAGACTTACCCGTTCTTACAGGACCTACAACACCAATATAAATATCTCCGCCCGTTCTCGTGGCTATATCTTCAAAAATCTTTGTATTTGCCATAAAAATACTCCCTCATATTCATTTACTAATAAAAGATATGAGAGAGTTTTTTTAATTATTACTTTAAACGAAAAAATAAACGGTATCCCAAGAGGGAAGGGAACTAAAATGCCTCATATAAACCTTATAATCACTTCTGATATTCAAAACGGCTTTCGGAATGTTTATAAGGTCATCGCTTTTGTGATAACAAGCAATTTGCATTTTCGGCTTTTTAGTTTTTATTGTCTTTTCGGCACCTTTAATAAATTCCAATTCGGCACCTTCAACATCGGCTTTAATATATGTTATTTCGTTGTTTTCTATAATATCATCAACGCAAATAAGGTCAATTTCCTCGCCGACATCCGATATATTAGAGCCTCTCGACCCGTTCATAACAAAATTGCCCTTTTCTGTTTTTTCCGATACGGCACAGTTAATAAGGGTAATGTTTTTAACATTTTCGGTAGCACGGGATAATTTGCCGAATGTTTTTTTGTCGGGTTCAACGGCGTATATTTTATGGTATGAATTGTTTACATACTTTAAAAAATCGAAAACCGTATCTCCTCTATATGCACCTAAATCAAGATAGGTTTCGTTGTCGCCGAGCTTGAAAAAATTCCCATACGGCTCAATTTCAGATACTTCGCAGTCAAAAAGAAAATCAACATTTCCGCTTAATTTATATTTTAAGGTGTTTTCAAATGTTTTTTTTGAAATACCGTCGGCGAGAATATCCAAAACACCGTCGTGTTCTTTTCTTTTAGAAAGATAAAAATTTTTATCAAAGAGAATATCTCCGTAAACAGGAACATCGGGGGCAAAAAACAAATGCTTTTGCTTTATTTTCTTTACATTTTCGATAACTTCGGGTCTGTTTGAGCCAAAGCACATCAAAACGGTCATTTTACCGAAAATTTTTTCAAGTTCAAAAAGACTTAAAACGGGAAACCCGTGAAAGGTTTTTCCCGGCTTTTGAAAACCGTCTGAAGAAAAAATGCCTTTAAATTCAATTCCTCTTTCATTTAAAACCTTTATTATTTTATCGGCACCGTTGCCCATACCGTATAGCACAATAGGATAGGGCGTATTTTTTAAATTATCCCACAAATCGGTCATATTAAATGCTATGCTTTCCTTTTTCTTGTTTTGAAACCGCATAATAGAAAAATGTTATTGACGCAGAAATAAGCAGACTTGCTATAATATCGGTAAGCCAATGCACTCCCGAAAGAAGCCTTAAAACAGCCGATACAATAATATATAGAATGCCTATTACGGTTAAAACGGTTTTTAAGGTCTTTTTATCGGAAAAATATCGGTTTGCTTCGATAATTGCCGTTGCTATAATTACAAAGATTAAAAGAGTATGCGAAGAGGGGAAAGAAGCCTCTATTTCGCCGTCCATAAATATAGGGCGGTAATTGATAATGACTTTTTCAAATATGGCATATATGAGCCCTAAAAGTACATAGGTTCCGCCAAGACAGTAAAAGGAGCGGTCAACCTTCGCAAAACTTTTGCGTATTACAAGTTGCAAAAAGCCGATAAATGCCAAAATAAGTCCCGTAGCGATTGATATTAAGCCCATAACATTAGTTATTCGATAGAAAGACATATTAACGCCTGTTAGTGAATGAAAAGCATTGTTTATTGTAGCAAACCCGATGTTATAGCCCGGTGTTTCGGTAGAAACTCCTACATCGAATGTCTTAACCATAACTGTAAAAACAACTGAAATTATCAAAAAAATAAAACCGAATAAGTATGCGTTCTTCTTTTTCATAAAAGCACCTCCGAAAAATACTATGTGGTACTAAAAGAGTATATCACAAACACTTTTATTTAACAAGTTTAATATTTATTTGTTGCCCGGTGCGTTAAAAAGTGTTATAATATATTTTATTGAGATTATCGGAGGAAAACTATGATAAAACATATTATTTTGTGGAAACTTAAAGACTTTTCCGAGAGCGAAAAGGAACAGATTAAAAAGAATGCAAAAGAGGGTCTTGAATCGCTAAAAGGAAAAATAGACGGACTTATTGACATAAAGGTTAATATTAACGGACTTGAAACCTCAAATTGCGATATGATGCTTGACAGTACATTTAAGTCTTTTGAAGATTTAAAAAACTATTCGGTAAACCCCGAACATGTAAAGATTGCCGATACATTTGTAAGACCTTTTACTGCAAGTCGCAGTTGCCTTGATTTTGAAAATTAACATTCAGTTCATTAAAAACAGCATAAAAAATGCTAAAATAACTCATTATTTGGAATTTGGAGGAAAAACATGATAAAGAAATTAGCAGGGTGCGTAAGGGAATATAAACTCCCGGTGTTTTTAACCCTGTTCTTCATATTTGCCGAAGCGGTTATTGAGAGTATTATCCCTTTTGTTACGGCGAAACTTGTGAACAATATGCAATTAGGAACGGCAGATTTAACCTTTATTTTAAAGACAGGTGCGGTTCTTGTGCTTATGGCTTTGGCATCGCTTACTTGCGGGGGTATAGCAGGATATACATCCGCTAAGGCATCGGCAGGTTTTTCTAAAAATCTTCGCCATGATATGTTTTATAACATACAGAACTTTTCTTTTAAAAATATAGATAAATTTTCGTCTTCGTCATTGGTTACGAGAATGACAACAGATGTAAATAATGTTCAAATGGCATTTATGATGATAATAAGAATTGCTTTAAGAGCACCTTTAATGCTTATTTTTTCTATCATTATGGCATTTGTTATGGGCGGAAAACTTGCATTCGGTTTTATTGGAATTATTCCTGTTTTAGCCGGCGGACTTATCCTTATTGCAAAATTTGCTATGCCTGCATTCAGAAGAGTATTTAAAAAGTATGACAGATTAAATGAATCGGTTGAAGAAAATGTCAGGGGAATACGTGTTGTAAAAGGCTTTTCCCGTGAGGAATATGAAAAAGAAAAGTTCAAGAATGCCTCTGAGGACATCCGTAACGACTTTACAAGGGCAGAAAAAATTGTTGCTCTTAACGGTCCTTTAATGCAACTTTGTATTTATTTTAATATGATTTTTGTTTTGTCTGTCGGTTCCTTTGTAATTATAGGCGGAAGAAGCAGTATATCCGTAGGAGAAATCTCTTCGATGCTTACATACGGCTTTCAGGTTCTTATGCAACTTATGATGCTTTCTATGATATATGTTATGCTTACTATGTCGGCAGAGTCAGCAAAAAGAATTGCCGAAGTTCTCGACGAAAAACCGACAATTCTAAACCCCGAAAACCCTGTTATGAATGTGGCGGACGGTTCGATTGTTTTTAACAATGTAAACTTTAAGTATTCAAAACACGGAAAAGAATTTGCTTTGCGAGATGTAAATCTTCAAATAAAATCCGGTATGACGGTTGGTATAATCGGCGGAACAGGATCAAGTAAATCTACACTTGTTCAGTTAATTCCAAGACTTTACGATGTAACTGACGGCGAAATTTTTGTCGGCGGTGTAAATGTAAAGGAATACGACCTTGAAACATTAAGAGATGCCGTTGGAATGGTGCTTCAAAAGAATGTCCTTTTTGCCGGAACGATAAAGGATAACCTGCGTTGGGGTAATGAGAATGCCACTGATGAAGAAATCGCGGAAGCCTGTCGGCTTGCACAGGCAGACGGTTTTATCCAGGATATGCCGGATAAGTATGATACCTGGATCGAACAGGGCGGTACCAATGTTTCCGGTGGTCAGAAGCAGCGCCTGTGTATCGCTAGAGCGCTGTTGAAGAAGCCGAAAATCCTGATTTTGGACGATAGCACAAGTGCGGTTGATACGCGTACAGACGCGCTGATTCGTGCGGGATTCCGCAGTTATATTCCTGATACGACAAAGATCATCATCGCCCAGCGAATCTCCAGCGTGGAGCAGGCGGACCGGATCATCGTGATGGACG
>DFHZ01000099.1 GCA_002371985.1 Ruminococcaceae bacterium UBA3710
TTTGCCATCGTAAAGGTTTTTCCCGAACCGGTAACACCGAGTAAAACCTGCTCTTTGTCGCCGTTTTCAATGCCTTTCACTAATTTATCTATCGCCTGCGGCTGGTCGCCCGTTGGTTTATAATTTGAGTGTAAAATAAACTTATCCGCCATATATTCACTTCCCTTTATTTTATTATACAACAAAAATTCTTATAAGTAAACAAAGGAGCAGATTAAAATCTGCTCCTTTTGATTAAATATGATTTTATTCTTTTTTCAGATGCCTAAAATCGGTCTTGATACGTGAATATTAAAGAACTCTATAAGCGGACCCATAAAGAATGCGGTTATTATAGTGCCGATACCAACAGATCCCGAAATTTGCAACAGATTGAATCCAGCAAAACACATAAGAATAACCCCCAGCATCACGCTAACAAGATCACATATCATCCTACAATATGAAAACTTGATTTTTTTTTGCCTGCAAGACCAAACAAGCGAGATTGCATCATAGGTGGAAACCCCTAAATTGGAGGTGAAATACAAAGATGATGAAAAACAGAGCAAAACTATTGCAAAAAGGAAAACCGCCACTCTCGCACCAAGCGAGATATCGGGCATGATTTTTCCGCAGATTGACTGCGAAAACTCTGCTATATACCCGAGCAAAAAAAGATTAATAAAAGTTGCAACGCCTATTTTTTTGCGGTCGAGCAAAAAAACCGCAATCAGCAAAACAACATTAGTAATAACATAAAGCGTACCGAATTTTATCGGTATTACCGCATCAAGGCCGCTCATAAGCGACTGAAAAGGATCAACACCAAAAGCGGAAAATTTAAAAATGCCCACACTTATTCCGCTGAGTATTACACCAAAAGTGCTCATAATAATCCTTTTGGTCAGTTTATTCATCACTTTGCTCCTTAGTATCTATAATCGCATAATCGTATGCGTTTATAACGATTGTTTTTCCTCTTTTATCTTTTTGTGGTATATGCAGTTCGTAGTTTCGATGAATATGGCCATGTATAAAATAAGAAGGCTCATACTTTTCCAGAAGAGTATTAAAACAATCAAAACCCTTGTGTGCCACGGTATCAAGGTCATTTAATCCACCGGCAGGTGCATGGGTAAGCAGAATATCAAATCCACCGTTTTTTCTTATGGTAAACCATAGTTTTTTTATGCGATTGCTCATCTGTCGCTCGGTGAACATATAATCGCCATCTCGGTATTTATGAGAACCGCCGAGCCCTAAAATCCTAAGCCCCTTATATTCCACTATATTATCTTCTGCGCAAATGCACCCTTCAGGATTGCTATTATTATACCCATCATCGTGATTTCCGTGAACATATATAAGAGGGCAGTGTGCCATGGTTACCAAGAATTCCAGATACTCCGTCTTTAAATCTCCGCAAGAGAGTATTAAATCAAAACCATCAAGTTTGCCGGGTTTATAGTATTTATAAAAACGGTCCGATGGAACATCTGATACCGCAAGTATTCTCAAAGGAGCACACCTCCCTTTTTGCTTGAACCAAATCTTGCCTGGTGTATTCCCACCGTATCAACGGTTGATTTGCCTATATCACTCAGTTCATCATAGGCCGGAATAGTGCCTACAATATTATCAACAAGATAATCCATATTGATTATCTGTTCAAGGCTCAACTCTCTTTGCCCTGCGCCGATAATATCACCGTTTTGTGTTGCAAATGGCGTTAAAAATGGCTTGCCGGCACCACTAATAATACTATTGCGGAAAAAATCGGCAAATCGTCTTGAAGCCTGAGGCAGAGCGGGTGCATACTCTAAATCTACCACTCCTGCCGACATTCCCCAGTAATAGTTGAGCGCCCTTGTGGTGTTTACATACTCAATTTTTATCGTTTCATCAAGTGCCGCACGCAAAATTCTCTCATAATAAACGCCCCATTTCCAAACCGGAACCGCCAAAAGTTTGCTCTTTTCGTTTTCTATATGCGAAAGGCCGAAACTTTTTCGTTCATCTTTAGAATATCTCGCCGTATCCTGTGAAGAGATAAGGTGAATATTCTGACTGCTCAAAGAAATAGCGGCATCTTTTGCCCCTTTTACCGATGACCATTCCAAAAACACCTTTGCCCCGGGATTTGCCATCTGGGCGCCGAGAGCAAATGCATTGATACCCGCAATCTGGCCGAATATCGGGTAATCGCAAACATAACCCAGCCTGCCGCTTTTGGTGAGTGAACCGGCAAGAACACCTAGTATAAATTTAACCTCGTACATTCTCGGGTAATATGTGCGAACATATCTGTGCGAAATATTGAGAGAACAGTTCATAATTGCTATTTCGGGATGATCTATAGCCGCCCTGAGAGAAGCATTTAGCATTCTGGGCGAGATGGTAAAGATGATTTTATTGCCATCACTTATAGCCCTTTTAAGAGTTTTTTCTATATCTGAATATTCTAAGCATTCATAGTATGAAGTTTCAACTTTATCGCCTAGAACCGTTTGAGCATGCCTGCGCCCCATCTCGTGCTCGTTTACCCAGCTCGATTTTTCATAAGGCATATCATAAATAAAAGCCGCCTTTAATTTGGTGGGTTTTGCAATATTTAAAACCATAGCCCTCACCGATGGTTTTTTGCCTTCTGTCGGTGATTCTTTAAGTTCTATGGCATCATCTTTTTCTTTAAGAGATATTTCTTCCCACATCTTTTTTAGGTTTATGCCGATTTTGGTTTCGTTTGCGTGTTGAAGTTCGGTAAAACCGTAAACCTGAATATAACTGAGCATAGCATCCCCTACCGTGTGCTTATGCTCGTTGCCGCCATTCTCGTAGTATGCTTTTTCAAAAAAGTAATATGTACTCGAAAAACGGCGTCTTTCCTCTTCGGTCCAGTAATCATCGGTTTTTTTGCCCATCAAACGCAATAATTCTCTGTAACTGCCGCTTTTAGAAAACTCGATAAAGTTTATTTTACTGTATTTATTGAATTCCAGATATTCAAGATATAATTTAACTTCTTTTGTATCTTTCTTTTCAGGCATAATTCTTATAACCTCTGCCTGAACAGAATAAGAACCGCAGAATTTTAAAACGCTAACACGCTTGTTTCCCTCTTCAACATAGTAACGGTTAAGATACTCGTAAACCTTCACCGGTTCACGAATACCTTCGGTTAAATTAGAGCGATAAAGCGCCTCCCATTTATTGGAAAACTCGGTGTTTTCTTCAAGAACGGGCATAAAGTTTGCGGCAAAAGAGTTGGTTCGGCTTTCGGTTTTTGTTCCCACAATAAACCATACGGGAATCTGAACAATGCCAAGCCTTATGCCGTTTAATGCACGCTTTGGTGAAACAATATCATCAAGTGCCGGCAGATATGGATTCAAGCCCTTTGAGGTGCGGATACGAACCTCTTTCAGCCCGAGTTTTAATGCTTCTTTATAAAAAAACTGTTGTGGCATAAATTACTCCTGCATTATGTTTTGCTTTTGCAAAGCAGCCATACAAACTCATATGGCTCAAGTTTGCCGCTGATTCCGTTTGTTTTCTCACCTGTTGCAAGATTTATTCCCATGCAGGTTTCAGGTGTTTCTATAGCCTGATTATCTGCACTGAAATTGAATACGGCATATAATCTCTCGCCATCTCTATCAC
>DFHZ01000082.1 GCA_002371985.1 Ruminococcaceae bacterium UBA3710
TGCGGTGCTTAACGAGTCTATGTCAAATGCCTGTGCAGTAGTAGCAAGTAGAGAAATAGGCTCCGTTCCGTATCTTGTAGAGGATGGAAAAAGCGGACTTGTTTACGACAGAAAAGACAAAAATTCGCTCTATAATTGCGTTAAAAAACTTATTGTTAATAAATCTCTTCGTGAAACACTCGGCAAAAACGCATACGATACAATTAAAAATGTGTGGAATGCCGAAGTGGCTTCAAAGCGGCTTATGCAATTGATAAACAATATAAATAAAGGAGAGGGCACACCATTTGAATGGGGTCCTTGTAGCAAAGGCTAATATGAATAGTGTTTTTTTCTCTATTATAGTTCCATTATATAATGTTGCGTATTTTCTTAGGGATTGTATTGATAGCATTATAAAACAACAATTCGAGAGTTTTGAAATAATATTAGTAGATGACGGTTCGACAGATGATAGTCCCATAATATGCAAGGAGTATGCCGCCAAAAATTCTAAAATAAAATATTTTCGTAAGGAAAACGGCGGACTATCTTCAGCAAGAAATTTCGGAATAAAAAAAGCAAGTGGTTGTTACCTGATTTTTGTCGACAGTGATGATTTTTTAATAGGTTTTGATTTTCTGTCAAAAATGTACGAGTTAATCAAAAAAAATACTGCAGATTTAATTATGTATTTGCCATTAGAGTATAGTTGCGACCTGAGCGAGAAACTGGTGTTTCATAATTCAAAACAATTTTTAATTAATAAACCAATAAATGCAAAATATTTAATTGATGATATTTATACAGAAACCTGCCATAATACAATGGCACAAACAAAGATTATTAAAAAAGACTATTTATTGGATAACAATATTTTTTTTAAAAATGGAACTTTTCATGAAGATGATGAATGGCTCGCAAGAACTCTACTTAAATATCCAAATGTTGTTATTTCTGATATAGTAGGATACGGTTATCGTCACAGAGAAGATTCTATTATTTCAACTAAAAATCATAAAAATATTTTTAAAAAGTGCTGCGATAGAATAAAAATAGCCGATACGATAATTAATATTGATAATATTGTAAATCATACTAATGTTTTAACTTATTTCATTTATTACTATATTCAAGCATTTAATAAAATGAACGATTGCAAGGAATATGCAGATCAATTCTTAGATATTGCAAACCAACTTAATGTAATTGATGCAATGAAATATTCAAACAATAAAAAACACCGGGTTCTTTATTGGTTGAAAAAAATATTAGGTGTGAAAGTTGTCAACAAAATAATTTTAAAATATAGTTTAAAATAAAGCATATAACTTATGTTGTTTTTAAAGGAAAGGTGTAAATGAAGATTGTCCTTTTTATTCCTAGTTTGGTAGGCTGTGGTGCCGAAAGAGTAATAGTTAATTTGGCGAATTTTTTGCAATCTTCCGGTTATGATGTTATCATGCTTAATTACAGATATAATACATCCCCTTATAAACTTGATGAAAATGTAAAGAGAATTTTTCTTTACGATCGCCAAGACAAGCAAACTTTTTTAAAAAAGTGTTTGCAATACTTTTTTACAAGATCATACGAAAGATTTAACGAAAGTCGAAGAATTAGCAGACTGAAAAAATTTGTCAAATCGCAAAATCCCGATTGCTATTTGGTTATGTTAGAACAAACAACAATAGATTTGCTGAAATTACGGAAATATATAAGTTGTCCTATAATTGTATCTGAAAGAAATTATCCGAATAATTATCCGAATAATATCAAATCAAAACTTTATGAACTTGCAAAACTAGCGGATGGATTTGTTTTTCAAACCGAGAGTGCGCGTGATTGTTATGGTTCAAGTGTAAAAAACAGTACAATCATTCCTAATGCAATTAACAGTGATTTTTTAAACATTCAGTCATCGCTTGTTAAAAAAAGAAAAGCGATAGTAAATGTTGGCAGATTAGAAAAACAAAAGAACCAAGAATTGTTAATTAAGGCTTTTGCTCAAGCAAATTTAGCCGATTATATTTTAGAAATATATGGCGATGGACCGCTAAAGGAAGATTTGCAACGCATAATATACGAATTGGGTATAAGTAATAGAGTTTTTTTGAAAGGTCATGTTTCAAACATTAAAGAATCTATTTTAGATGCTTCCCTTTTTGTTCTATCCTCGCAATATGAGGGGATTCCAAACGTTTTATTGGAAGCCATGGCTCTTGGCTTGCCATGCATAACAACAGATTTTGCCGGTAATGGAGCAAAGGTATTGATTGAAAACGGAAAAAATGGTATAATTGTTCCAAATAATGATGAAAAGGAATTGGCAAGTGCTATGAGTATGGTACTTAAAAACGCTTCTCTTGCTGATAAATTTTCTAAGAATTCATTACAAAAGATTAAACAGTTTTATCCAGAAAAAATTTATTGCAAATGGGAACAGTATATAATTGACATAGTCAACAAAAGAAAAAATGATAATATATGATAATTTGTTTTTTAAATAAGCATAATCAATTGGAGTATAAGCAGTATGGACAATAAGAGCATTGTAGTTGTTACAAATACATATTACCCTGATTCAAGGGCAACAACATATATAGCACAACAGTTACTCGAACATATTTCAAAATCCTACAATATACATGTTTTTTGTTTAAACCTGTTTAATAAAACTTTCGATGAGCCTTTTCCTTGTGAACATAACGGAATACATATTTATTATGCAAAATCACCCATTGAAACAAAGTTGTTCAAGGACATTTTTTTAAGAATAAAATCAAAGATTGCAATAGCCTATTACCAGTTTAAATATAAGACGAAATATCAGTATGATAAGTTGTACATTTGTTCAAAACAGATAGAAAAACTTATTAAGGATGTTAATGCCCAAACGATTATATCTGTTTCAACTCCTACGGATATACACATTTGCACGGAAATGGCAATTAAAAACCCTAAAGAACTTGATTGGATTGCAATTTCTTTCGATCCCCATGCATATAATAGTGACTATTCCAAAGTCCTTCAAGAAAAATTTAAAAAAGAAGAAATCATACTTTACGAAAAAGCAAAAAGAATTTTTATGTTAAGCCAATCAAAACAAGATTATTCTCATAGTCCTTTGAACGATAAAATTGTTTTTTTTGAAATACCTATGGAAAAATTCGATGTTGCATCAACGCTTAAATCACCCCAAAATAACGATTTAAATAAATCACTTAAAATGATGTATATCGGAAATCTATATAACAAAATCAGAAATCCTGAATATATGTTTAGACTATTCAAAAAAATAAGCGATTTGGATTTTACGCTATATATTATCGGCTCATTTATAGGATGGGGTAATGAACTTCAAAAATATCAAAAGGGGCTTTTTCAAGAATTCAGCGGAAAAATTGAAATTGTTGATAGGTTGTCTCGGCAACAATCAAAAGAATATATGTCAAATGCCGATTTTCTTGTGAATATAGGAAACACAACAAAAAACCAGTGTCCAAGTAAGGTTGTCGAATATATTTCAACAGGAAAACCGATAATTCATTTCAAAAAAACCGATGATTGTTCTTCTATGCAATATTTGGATAAATATCCAAATGTTTGCGTAATTGATGAAAACATTTCTTTGGATGCTAATGCATTAAAATTAAAGACATTTATTTCAAAAAACTACGGAAATGTGGTAAGCAAAGATATTCTTGGTGATCTTTATAAAGAGAACGATATAAACTATATATCAGAAATATTGATTTCAAATATTAAAGCAGAAAATTAAAGGCAGAAAGCATTATGAAAATAACATTCAAAAACAAAAAAAACATAAATGATAATTTATGTTTAATTGTCTGCTCTTGCGATGATTATAGTGATGTTTGGTATCCATATTTTGAAATTTTCAAACAAAATTGGCCAGATTTTCCCTTTGAAATTATACTAAATACAGAAACAAAACTTTACCAACACGAAGGATTGAATATCAAGTGTTTACAATTATATAAGGGAATAGAAGATAAAGTATCTTGGTCGGAGAGAATGATAAAAACGCTCCGGACTGTTGAAGCGGATTTTGTTATGTTGACTTGTGAAGATAATTTTATTGTATCTCCTGTAGACACAAAAAAATTCAATTCCGCTTTTGATATTATAAAAAATGACCGAAAAATAAGCATGTTATCTTTTGCCGGGAAAATGCGTAGTTTTGAAAAAACCAAATGGATTGGTAACTTTGGTAGAATCTCTATGAAGAAACGGTATAGAATTGTTTTAGATACTGCAATTTGGCGGAAAGATGCCTTGCTGAGAAATCTTGTTCCGGGAGAAAGTCCTTGGGAATTTGAAACTAATGGAACAGAACGAGCTTTATGGGATTTTACTGAATATTATCGTTATAAGAATTATGACGAATTCAATGATGCGGAACCGATAATAAATGTTCCGTTTACATCTCTAAACGGCATTGGGATTGTAGGAGGAAAATGGCGCTGGAGAAATCCGGAACTGTTTTCAAAATACAATATTCCAATGGATTTTTCGATAAGAGGTATTATAGATAAAGAAACAAGCCTAAAGCAAAGCAAAGCGGCAATAGAGTTTTCAGAAACATATCGAAAAGAAGTTGAAGATAATATAAAAACACAAATAAAAAGTCAAATTATCAGAAGATTACCAAAGAGTTTTTTGAATTTATGTGTCAGTTTGAAAAAACCCTTTTTAACCAACAAGAGAACCGCACAAACAGAGTTGCAAGTGGATCAAGGTCAAGGAGAGAAAAAACAGAATGATTTTAATGGCAAATAACTTTTGTTGATATTTATTCTACTATACTGTTTCATATTAACATAAAATTTGCTATTTTCTGCTCGGCATTTTTGCAACTAATTGGAGGGTAAATATGTTTTATTTCTTTAAAAGAATGCTTGACCGACGCAAAAAAAACAAGCAACGACTAAAATATATTTCTTTTTTATTCAAAGGTGGATATTATATATTTTGGCAGGATACAATTTGCAGACTAACACCGGCTAATATCAATTCAATAGGTTTGCTAAGATCGTTGCTGTTTTTGTATCGCATTCCTAAAAAAGAGATTAAAAAAGAACATTTGGTTAGTGCTTGCGTAAAAACCGGAAATTTTAAACATGCTGTTATATCCGAAAAGTATTGTTATCTGGTATTTAAGCAAAAAAAGCATTATTACAATTCTAAAAAGAATTATTTTAGCAACATTAATTCCTTTAATTATCCTACGGTTCATCCATTCTCATATTATGATGATTTATTGTTGGTTATAGAGCCTAAAGTGGATGGCAGACCGTTAAAAACCGAAGAATTGCCACAGTTGTTAGCTTATATTTTGGAGTTGTTTAAGCGACAGAGCCACGCTGAAAAAGACGAAAACGGTATTATTCACTATGTCCAACATAACGATCCCCTTCCGGGCAATTCGTTAATTCTGAAAGACGGCAGTATTTTTTTCGTAGACTTAGACGGGATTATGAAAAAACCAGCTTTATGTGATTTCTTTAATGTAATTTGCAGAACACAAGGATTTGATTTATTATTAAATTCCAGGGAACTATTCAAAAGTGAATTGAAATCTGCATTTAAGGAGCATGATATAGAATATACGGAATCTGTTTATGATTTGTATTTATCAAAATTTGTAGAAATGCGGATTTTGGAGGTTAAGAACGGCTTTAATGGGGGTGTTTTATACAAATCTATGGAATGGATTTTAAATCCGATTATTAAAAAAGAGTTCCCTATAACCTATGAATTAGTTAACAAATATGATTTTTCATTTACAAATAAAGAATATATATTAAAATAATATTCCGTTTTTATTAGTAGGTTTGCTATAAAGCAAAGAATGTGTGTTATACTATATTATTTTACGAAAAATGGCTTATATCGTGATGTAGATGTTACATAACAGCCATTTACCTTAGTTTTACAAATATTTATAACCATATTGCAAGGAGAAATGTAAAGAATGAATCCCATAACAATTTTAAAAAGAATACTGAATTTTAATGATAACAATGATGAAGTTGCGGTTGCAAAGAAAATAGGTGTAAAAATAGGTGAAGACTGCCGAATATATGATAATGCGATAACGGTTTTTAACACCGAACCTTATTTAATAACGATAGGCAACCATGTTTTGATTGCTCATGGGGCAAGATTTTTAACTCATGAGGGAGGGTTATGGTGTCTACGGGGGATAGACAAGAAATTTGAAAATAAAGATGCTTTTGCACCAATTGTAGTCGGCAACAATGTAATGATAGGAATGAATTCAATAATTATGCCGGGCGTTAATATTGGCGATAATGTGATTATTGGGGCTCATAGTGTAGTGACAAAGGATGTGCCTGAAAATTCGATTGTTGCCGGTGTGCCAGCAAAGACAATTTCTTCTATTCAAAAGTTTTATGAAAGTATTACTAACTCAAATAAAACACTTGCTCCAACTAAACTTATGACTGCTGAAGAAAAGAAAGAATACCTTATAAAGCATCACCCGGAATGGTTCCGATAAATTAAGAATAGTCTATGTAAAAAGGTGCCGAATCATTGTGTTATCAAAAAAAGAATTAAATTTTTATATTAAAGCAGATAGGATTATGAATACAGGGAATGACAAAATCCCATTCTTAAAAAATCTGTTTTATCCTAATTATACACTCAAATACTTATTTCTATTGAGAAAATGTGAGTATTATCAGAGTCATAACCCCATTATTTTTAATTACTATTATTATCGTTTTTGGAGAATGGGAAGAAAACTTAATATTTCTATAAATCTTGGTGTATTTGGATACGGCTTAGTAATCCCACATTACGGAACAATAGTTGTGGGAGGTGGAAATAAAATAGGAAATTATTGTGTTTTACATACATCAACCTGTATAACTGCCGGAAGTAAGAATATTGGAGACGCCTTTTATGTTTCGACCGGTGCAAAAATATAACCTTATCTGATGGTATATCAGTAGGGACAAATTCTGTCGTTTGTCATTCTATAGAAGAAAGCGATGTGTTATTAGCAGGCACTCCGGCAAAGATTGTAAAACCATCTTTAAAGTGGTATATACGGGATGGTGAAAAATATCAAAATCGCGTTGCAAGAGTAGAGCAACTAAAAAAGAGTTTCTATAACTTATAAAATAGATATAAGCGAGGAAAACGATGATTCGTATTGAACTGTATTCAAAAAGACATCACTTAAAGCAAATACTTACCGGTTTTCATCTGTTTGGCCTAAAAATCGGTGAGCGTATAAAGATAGTGGATTGTAGCAAATATAGACCAGTTGATACAATAGCCTGTATTGTATATTATAAAGACAAAAAAATCGTCTATGATGTGCAGGACGGCTATCAGGATTTTGAATCCATGAAGTATTTGCTTGAAAATTGTGATTTTTATTTTAAACGAAATTTTTCGGAAATAGAAAATGAAAAATTGCGTTCAAAAATTGAGCGTAAAGAAGATGTTGATAAGATGTATCCGCTTGGTTTTAACTATACGGTAACTTATCAGTGGAGCCCTCTTAATTACGGAACCCCTTGGAAAGAACACATAAAAAGGTTTTTGGGATATAAAAACACTCCAAATGCTTATTTTACACCGGAAGTATTTGAGGGTGTTCCGGATTATGACGGACACAATCCGAAGATATTTTTTCAAACAAGGTTATGGGATATAAACGAAGAATACCCTGAATGGAAAAAGGAGCAGTGGAACTGGATAAATAACACTCGCCTTTCTATAATAAAAACTCTGAAACGAGAATTTCCGGATCAGTTTAATGGCGGACTCACTTACAATGATACAAATATTAAACTTGCACCGGATCTGGTCTTACCTTTAAGTACGACTTATAGGGAAAAATATATTGAAATGATGAAAAAATCAGATATATGTATAGGTACTACGGGTTTGCATATGAGTATCGGAGGGAAAACCGGCGAATATGTTGCAGCGGCAAGAGCCATTGTACACGAAAAGTTCTATTATACCGTAACAGGAGATTTTCAAGAAGGGAGAAACTATCTTGAGTTTACAGATGCTGACCAGTGCGTTAAGAATGTTTATAAGCTTATTGACAATCCGGATTTAATTTATAATATGGAAAAAAATAATTATGAATATTACAGAAAATATCTTGAGCCATGTCAGCTTATTACCAACACTCTCGAAATAGTTGATGAATGAAAGGAGCTTTTTATGGGGAACTCAAATAGCAGGTCTCGCATTATACGTTTAATTTACGGCGATACATGAATGAAAAAACGATATGTAATAAGAAAGAACTGGCAGAATATCTCGAACAGGATGCAAAAGCAAATTACAGGAATTACGTAAAACAGCATAAATGTGGCGATGATATATGGAAATTTATTCGCTGTTTAAGGTATCTACAATACTATGATGTGGCGAGGAAAAAATAAGCTCATATACATTCCGTTTATTATAAAACGCAGATATTTCCGTAAACTTTCCATGAAACTCGGATTTGACATTTCTTGGACAACCTATATAGGTAAAGGTTTTTCGCTTCCCCATTACGGTTGATAGTAATAAACTCAAATGCGATAATAGGCGAAAATTTCAAATGCCATGTGGGTGTAAATATCGGGGCTACAAACGGCAAACCCGAGGTCGCAAAAATAGGCAATAATGTATATGCCGGGCCGGGTGTTAAAATAGTAGGCAACATAAATATAGACGATAATGTTGTTTTAGCTGCGAATGCCGTTGTTGTAAAGAACATTGATGAACCGGGAACAACATGGGGTGGCGTACCTGCAAAAAAATCAGTGAAAAAGATTCTTCTATTTATTTAAGTAATTTGCTTGATATACGGTAGTCGTTTTAAAAATTACTTTTTTTAAAACGCTTTTGGAATATGCTTTGTGGAGAGTGAAAAATGATAATTTCAAAAGAAAAGAGACATAAACCTTTTTTCAGCATAATAATGCCTTGTTACAATTCTGAAAAATATATTGACACTGCGATTAGAAGCATCCGTGAATAAACATACGATAATTGGGAATTGATAGCAATAAATGATGGGTCAACAGATCAAACATTTAAAATAATCATGAAATATGCTGATCAAGATCATCGGATAATAGTATTCTCAAAAGACAATGGAGGGTATTGTTCAGCTGTAAATCTTGGATTAAATAATGTAAGCGGGAATTATTTTTTAATTATGGGATCAGATGACACGCTTTCAAAAGATGCACTAGAATCCATATACAAAGAATCAATCACTTGTGATACTTTACCTGATCTTATAGGCTTTCGCACAATTAGTTTTGTAAACGAGACACCTATAGGGGTGGACGAATACACCGTTTTTGAATCGGTGAATTATGATGATAATACTAATATAAAAAAATACCAGATAGATTATCCGTTATATGCTAAAATATTCTCTATTCGAGACACCTCAAAGTGTTATAAGACAAGTCTTCTAAGCGATTTAAGATATTTTGGTAAATACGGATTTGATGCGGATGGCATATTTGCTATGTTGTTTGCTTACAGGTGTCATTCTTTTTTGAATGTTCCGAATGCTGTTTATTGTTGGCAAAAGCGACCGGATTCTTTATCTGGAAGAAAACTTTCGATCGATGTATATGAGGATAGGTTGTATAATTGGATGTTGTTTTACCAATACATTCAAAACATGGAATTTGACAGATTAACGAACCAAACAATGGAATATCTGGATTATTATTACAATCTGGTATGGAAATATGCCGAGATGATTACAGATATTAATGAAAACAAATTTAAAATTTTAAAGAAACATAGCCGATTTGTTTTTTATCTTGCAAGAAAATACAAAATCACTTTTGGAAATTCTTTTTTGGAAAAGTTTGAAAATTATTTTTATTTGCTTTTTCCTAAATTGTCCAAAAATCATTTTAAAGAACGGAGCAATTATTGTAATGGAAAATGAAAATGAGATTAATGTTGAAATAAGTGCAAACCACAAATTATTCGACTTACATATTGGAGAAACATTTCGATATAAAGATTTGATTCTTTTATTTGTTAAAAGAGATTTTATGGCATTGTATAAGCAGACTATACTCGGTCCATTGTGGGCTATAATACAACCTCTGCTTACAACTGTTGTATTTACGATAGTTTTTGGCTCTTTGGCTAAATTAACAACGGCAGATGTTTCAGGGGATTTTATAATTCCGGGCTTTTTGTTTTATATGGCCGGCAATATTTGTTGGACTTATTTTTCAAGTACATTACAAGCAACATCAAATACATTTATTGCTAACCGTGCGACAATGGGAAAGGTTTATTATCCCAGATTGGTTTCCCCTATATCTACGGCTCTTTCCGGATTGATTCCTTTTGCTATACAATTTGTAATGTTTGCCGTTATATGGTTAATCTATTTAATAAAAGGCGGAACAGATATACATGTAACTCTTAACTTGCTTTTTATTCCTTTGGTTATTTTACAACTTATATTGTTGTCTACCGGCTTTGGAATTATAATATCTTCGTTGACAACAAAGTATCGTGACCTTGCAATGTTGGTGGGATTTGGTTTGCAACTTTGGCAATATGCTTCACCAATAGCATATGGGTTAGATTTGATTCCCGAAAAACACCTTGCAATATATATGCTTAACCCTGTAACTCCTATCATAACAACATTTAGATATGCCGTTTTCGGCTTCGGGTATTTTAATTTGATTTATTATCTGATCGGTTGGATTGTAAGCATCGGTGTTTTTTTAATAGGACTAATACTTTTCAGTAGAATTGAAAGAACATTTATGGATACAGTATAAGAGGGTAAAAATGGAAAAACTGATATTGGAAATTAAAAATCTAAAAAAAGAATATAAACTCGGTCAAATTGGTGGGACTACACTTAGGGATGAGTTGCAGAGGTTGCATGCAAAATTACACAAATCCGAAGATCCAACAAAAAAAATAGGAACAGCAACTTACAATTACGGCGAAAAGTTTTTGGCACTGAATAACATTTCTTTCAAAATTACAAAAGGTGAACGCGTTGGAATTATTGGTCATAACGGTGCGGGGAAATCAACACTTTTAAAACTTATTTCAAGGATAACTGCACCCACTTCAGGAACCATTAAATTAAAAGGCCGTGTGGCATCAATGCTTGAAGTAGGCACAGGTTTCCATCCTGAACTCACAGGCAGAGAAAACATTTATTTAAACGGAGCCATTCTCGGTATGACAACTGCCGAGGTTGATTCTAAAATTGAGCAAATAATTGAATTTTCAGAATGCCGTCAGTTTATTGATACGCCTGTAAAGCGCTATTCAAGCGGTATGTATGTTAAACTTGCCTTTGCCGTAGCCGCTCATCTCGATAGCGAAATTTTGATTATGGATGAAGTTTTGGCGGTCGGTGATGTAGCCTTTCAGCAGAAATGTCTTAATAAGATGCGAGATGTATCTAACGAAGAAGGTAGAACCATACTTTATGTTTCGCATAATATGAATACCATAAAACAATTGTGCGATCGTGTAATTGTTCTTGATCATGGCACGGTTGCTTTTGATGGCGATGTGGATAATGGTATAAATCATTATCTCGGTGTTCTTGATGATAAATTTCCAAATAAATTTGATTTGGATTCTGCCGAAAGGCCACGCCTCTTGCATGGGCAAAAAATCCGTTTGACAAGTCTTGAGTTTTTAGATAAGAACTCAGCATTTTTTGACAGACATGAAACCATGAGGTTTAAAATAAGTATCACATCAAATGCAAATATTGATAATCTTAGAATGATAATTGTTTTATCAACAATCAATGGAGAAAAAGTCGGCTTTGCACAGAGTGATGTGCCGTTTTTAAATTCGTCTTCAAACAAAAAATACGATTTATTTTTGAAAATGGATATTTCGAGATTAGTTGAAGGAAAATATTGTTTTATTATTGATATATTCAGTATGGACGATATCGGCAATCACTTGTCGTATGATCATCCCAGTTTTAACATCCCGTTTGCTGTTACAGATAACAATCCAAATGGTATAAAACCAAATAGCCAACGCTGGGGCTCGGCAGAAATATCAAGTTTACACTGCTATGATACTGTTTTGGACTGAGATTTTTTCTATAAGTTAACAAATTGCTTTAAGGGCTCAAAAATTTATATTTTCAGTAACTTTAATTTAAATTTTCTTGACTTTTCGGCTGTAATTTATTAATATAAAGATTGTTAAAAAGATAAACAAGTCGAAAGGCAGGTGCGGCGATTATTATGCCGAAATCAAATATTTCAACACCCGTTATAAGACGGCTTCCCCGTTATTACAGGTTTTTGGGGGAACTTAAGGCTCAGGGAATAACAAGAATTTCCTCGGGGGAACTAAGTCGCCGTATGGGGCTTACTGCAAGTCAGGTAAGGCAGGACTTTAACTGCTTTGGCGAGTTTGGTCAACAAGGTTACGGTTATAATGTAGAGTTATTACAATCCGAGATAGGCGATATTTTAGGGCTTAACCGTCTTCGTAATGCAATTTTAATAGGTGTGGGCAATTTAGGAAAAGCGGTTGCCCAGCATATAAGATTTAATTCTTTCGGTTTTCAGTTAATCGGTCTTTTTGAAGAGCGAGAGTCGCTTATAGGGCAAATGGTGAAAAATATACCGATACGAAGCGTTAAAGACCTTGACGAATTTTGTCGGGAAAACCACCCTGAACTTGCCGTTCTCTGCATTCCTAAAGAGGGGGCTCAGAGCATAACCGAACAACTTATAAAACTCGGCATAAAAGGTTTTTGGAATTTCAGCCATTACGATATAACGCTTAATTACCCCGATGTTCAGGTCGAGAATGTGCATTTCAGCGATAGTTTGATGACGCTTTCTTATAAACTTAATAACAACAATAAATAAAAAAACACGCAAAGTAAAAACTTACTTTGCGTGTTTTTTTATATAGTTTTATATTATTCAGCCAAAATCTCTTCCTCGGCCCTATTTTGTATTTCGCTGTCATAAGAAAGAATAGGCTTGATGTTTTCGCCGTGTATTTTTCTTCTTACATAGTTTGAAGTAATCTTAGCAACGAGCGGACAAAGCGTTACAACGCCGATAAGGTTCGGAATCATCATAAGACCGTTGAATGTATCCGAAATGTCCCAAGCAAGGGAAGAGGATAAAACGGCACCGAAGAGTATAGTGCATATATGTATAATTTTGAAAACAATTACACTTTTTTCGCCGAAAAGATATTCCCAAGCCTTTGCACCGTAGTGCGACCAGCCGAGAACGGTTGTGAATGCGAAAAGGAACATTGCTATGGCAATAAATTTCTGTCCGATATTACCCCAACTGAAAACACTGTTGAAAGCCGATGCTACAAGTGTAGAATCTTTAAGATTTTCGCTTACGAGTTTACCTGTTTCAAGGTTATAAAGACCCGATGTCAAAACGACCAATGCGGTCATAGTGCAAACTACCATTGTGTCGGCAAAAACCTCAAATATACCCCACATACCCTGCTTTACAGGCTCTTTTACACTTGAATTTGAGTGCACCATAACCGAAGAGCCGAGACCTGCTTCGTTTGAGAAAACACCTCTCTTGAAACCTTGGGTAACAACTGTGCTTATAACATATCCTACCGTACCGCCTAATGCCGCAACAGGCTTGAAAGCAGTAACGAAAATGGACTTTAAAGCAGGAAGAATGTTTGCGTAGTTTATGCCGATAATCACGAGCGACCCTGCCACGAAAACAACTACCATAAAGGGAACTACCTTTTCGGCAAATGAAGCAATTCTCTTTAATCCGCCGAGTATAATAAGTGCCGCAAGTATCATAATCACAACACCGATAATAATTGAGTATAAAGAAACATCGGTGAAGACTTCGACACTTGAAAGAGCCTTAATATCAAATGCTTCGCTTACATTGGCTACGATTTTATTTACCTGACCCATAGAGCCGATACCGAAAGAAGCGAGTATGGCAAAGCAGGAAAACAAAACCGCAAGTACAGAGCCTACCGTTTTGCAACCTTTTTTAGCACCTAAGCCGTCTTTGAGGTAGTACATAGCACCGCCGGACCATTCGTTGTTTTTATTTTTTCTTCTGTAATAAATACCTAAAACATTTTCGGAAAAGTTGGTCATCATTCCGAAAAATGCCGCAACCCACATCCAGAATACCGCACCGGCACCGCCTATACAAATGGCGGCGGCAACACCGGCAATATTACCCGTACCGACAGTAGCGGCAAGGGCAGTACAAAGAGCCTGGAAAGGCGAAATGGAAGATTTATCCTTTGTATGACCTATAACATTCTTATCAAACATACTGCCTATGGTGTTTTTCCACCAATGCCTTAAATGAGTAATCTGGAAAAACTTTGTGATAACGGTTGTCAGAATACCGGTGCCGATAAGAATGATAAGTCCTATCTTTACCCAAACGAATGTATTTATGACATCGTTTACCTTTGCTAAATTTTCGAGAAATGAATTCATAAAAATCCCCCTAAAAAAACAAGGTGCCACATAAAACGATGGCACCTATAAAGAAAAAGATTTTTATTAAAAAACACTTTGTCCTTTCGCCTGAGAGATTAGCGGTTAAACCGTTTTGCCCCTTCGGCACCGACCTTTTTCAGTCGGGTTCTCCAAAGTCCCATCAATTTACAGTCCTCATTCATAAAGAACGCCTGAGAGTGTTACTCCTTCGGCTGTGGTATCCCACATTTCCTGCAAACATCACATAGCACATATTAAATTTACAGTCAACATTATATCACAAACTTTTCAAAAATCAAGCCTTTTTTAAATTGTCCCTGTCATATCCCTGTCAACCGTTATAACACAAGCGAAAGTCTCGTTTATCTCCCTCGCTTTTTTTGATATTTGTGAGATTATATATTCGTCGGTCATATCAGAGTCCGCCGGAAGTACAACATCAAAAATCAGATTTGTTCTTTGGTTAGATGAGGGCGTCATCCGAAAATCGTGGATAGTGAGCCTAACGTCAATATTTTTTACAAGTTTTAAAATTAAATTTTTAGTGTTTGTTACTACTTCGTTATCTGTATCAATAGGGTCCATATGAATAACAAGATTTACGCCCGTTTGTTCAAGCACTACCTTTTCACAAAGGTCAATTTGTTCGTGGCATTCTACAATATTCACATTTTGAGGCACCTCTATATGAAGAGAGGCAAACTGCCTGCCCGGTCCGTAGTCGTGAACAATGAGGTCGTGGATCCCGAGGAAGCCGTCAAACGACATAACAGTATGCTCTATTTTTTCGACCAATTCTTTATCTGGGGCTTTCCCAAGCAGACTTGTGATAGTGCCTTTTGCCGAACTTATACCGCTCCAAAGAATAAACATCGATACAAGAAGAGCCATAATTGCATCTAAATTAAAGGGAACATTTATAAAATAAGAAATTAAGGTTGAAATAAGAATTGCGGTTGTAGTAACGGCGTCGTTGATACTGTCCTGAGCCGTAGCCGATAATGCGTCCGAGTTTATAAGTTTTGAGAGTTTTCTGTTAAAAAGATACATCCAGAGTTTTACAAAGACCGAAACGGCTAAAATTACAATGGATAAAACGGTATACTGGGGTGCTTTGTCGCCGAAAACAAGAGATTTTACCGAACTTAAAGCAAGTTCAAAGCCGACAATTATAATAAGCACCGAAACGATAAATGCGGACATATATTCCATTCTGCCGTGTCCGTATGGGTGGTCCTTGTCGGCAGGTTTGCCTGAAAGTCTGAAACCTATCATAGTAATTACGGACGAGCCCATATCCGAAAGGTTGTTAAGACCGTCGGCAATAATCGACATACTTTTCGCAATTAAACCCGCCGTAATTTTTATAAGGCAAAGTAAAACATTGCAAAAAATACCGACAAGACTGCCAAGTGTGCCGTAACGCTCTCTTACAGTCTTGTCATTTGTATCTTTATAGTTTTTAACAAACAGTTTAATCAGTAATGATGTCATAAAACCACAACCGAATTTCAGAATTTAGAGCCTTTTGAGCCTTTCGAGCCGAGTGAAACACCCGACAGTATATTTGTATCAATGGTAAATGTTAAATTATCACGGTTTCTTTGTCTTTTAAAAGCAATTTGGGCGAGTTCATCCAACATATCGGTATATTTAAGACCTTTTGCTTCCCAAAGATAAAAAGCAAGGGAGCCGGGGATAGTGTTTATCTCGTTTGCATAGACCTTGTCGTTGTCGTTTGTATCCATAAGATAGTCTATTCGAACAACGCCCGATGCACCGATAACCTTAAATATCTTGCAGGAAATATCCCTGATTTCGTCCGACTTTTCTTCGCTTATATCGGCAGGAATTTTTCTTCCCAAAGATGCCATACCCTTGCTCGGACCCTCGTGTTTTGAGCCTTTTGAACCACCTAAATACTTATCTTTGTATGATAAAATTTCGTCGTGCATAAACGGCTCTTCGCAAACCGATGCTCTACAGTCGTCCGCATCGCCTAAAACCGAGCAGTTGATTTCACGAAGTCCCGTAATAGCCTTTTCGGCTAAAATCTTATCGGCAAATGAAACGGCAAGGTCGATTGCATCTGTTAGTTCCTCACGGGATTTAACCTTTGTTATACCGACACTTGAGCCGAGGTTTACCGGCTTAATGATAAGCGGAAAACCGATTTTATCGGCGATTTTGTCGGAAATTTCTTCCTTGTTAAGCAAATATTCACGGGAACGGAATGTAAAGCAAGGAAGGGTAGGAAGACCTGCGTTTAACAGTACATCTTTAAAAACAGATTTATCCATACCGACAGCGGCGGATATAATATCACAACTGATATACGGCAGTCCCAAAAACTCGAAAAAACCTGCCATAGTACCGTCTTCGCAGTTTGTTCCGTGAACAATCGGGAAAGCAAGGTCTACGATTATATCTTTTTTCTTTTTAAGCAAAGACTGTTTTAAATAGTGCATAACTACACCGTCTTTATTTTTAATGAAAGCCACTTCATCCGCTTCGGTTTCAAGTTTTTCTATGTTCTGAAAATTTTCGATTTCAAAAAGGTTATCGCCTGTAAACATAGTTCCGTTTTTATCTACATAAACGGGGATAACATCGTATTTATCACGATTTATATTCATCATTGCCTGAACGGCGGAGATAATAGAAACCTCGTGTTCAACCGAACGGCATCCGAAAAAAACGGCAATTTTTGTTTTCATAAAATAAGACCCTCTTTAATTCAAATAGTTATCCGGCAAATCGTTTTCAATGAGAACTACACTCATTTTATCCGCTGTCGGTATATAAATATCCATAGCCTCTTTAAAAGAGGATACGACATAAACATTGTCTTTGTTAAAGTCTGTGGTGTTTATAGCATCAACCATAGGCTTTGAACGGTTTTTGCCGACAAGTATAATTATATCACAGTATTTTGCGGCTTCAAGTCCCAATGCGTAATTTGCCTCATATTCTTTTGCACCGAGTTCTATAAGTCCGGGAGTTATTATTGTTTTTTTGTAACCGTCAAAAGTTCCGAGCGTCCTGACTGCTTCAAGACAACCTACTGGGTTTGAATTATAGGCATCGTCAATCAAAAGAGAGCCGTTGTGGAAACTTTTAAGTTCGAGCCTGTGTTCGGTGGGTTTGAGGGAAGATATTGCAACCTTTATATCGTCCTCTTTTACACCTAATTTATATGCAAGACTTGCGGCGGCTAAAATATCAAAAATGCTGTGGAGCCCTAAAAGTTTTGTAGAAACCGAAATCTTTTTTCCGTCTAAAATCAAATCAAAGTTAGAGCCAAACGAGTTACGGCTGATATTCTCAACACGGAAGTTTTCTTCTTTTCCGAACAGAACGAGCGAATTATCGCTCTTGTCATACCGCTTGATAATATCTTCGCTTTCTGCACTTATAAGTGTTTTTCCGCCGTTCTTTCTTACTTCGTCGGCCAATTCAAATTTTGTTTTAAATACATTTTCGATACTGCCGAAAGTATCTAAATGCTGAGCCCCGACCGAAGTTATAATACCGTAGGTCGGGTGAACTATATCGCAAATTTCTTTAATATCACCCTTTTTCTTGGCACCCATTTCACAAATGAAAACTTGAGTATTTGATTTTATATCGCCCCTTACCGTTCTTACAACACCCATAGGAGTATTAAAACTTGCAGGGGTACATACCGTATTATACTTTTCGCTTAAAATTCTGTTTAGTATAAACTTTGTTGTAGTTTTTCCGAAACTGCCCGTAATTCCTATCACGGTAAGATTATTGTTCTGCTTTAAAATCCGCTTTGCATCGTTTATATAATGCCTTGAAATTAAGGCTTCAATCGGACTGTTTATAAAGAGTACGATAAGTACAAAAAGCGGAGAGAAAAAGGCTAAAATACCGAGAATTATAAATGCTGCTTGCGAATAAATTCCCGATACAGTTTCCATTACCGTAATTAAAAGTCCCAAAATGATTAAAGAGGTGGCTAAAAGTCTTTTAACCCGACCTGTGTAAACCAACTTTTTGATAGATTTCTTTTTGCAGTTTAATGCCAAAAGAAGCCTTATAACAAAAACGGCAAGAGATATAAGAAAACAAAACAGATATTTTTGTCCGAGATAGAAAATCGAAACGAGGCAATATCCGAAAGATAAAAAGGTTATACTTAACATAAAATTGCCGTAAACCCATTTAAGATACCTTGAAGCAAAATAAGAGTTTTGTTGCAACATCTGAAGTTGTCTGTATATTGAGCAGAAAAGCGAACCTGCAAGAAACAGGGCTGATAAAAGAATAAAAACGGACATAATGCTCTCCTATTTAATAAATTCACGCAGTATTGCATTGGCCTGATACGGCTTTTCGCAGAACGAAAAATGCCCTGTACCCTCAATCACGCAAAGTCCCGAATCGGGAATAAGACTTTCAATAATTTTTGCATCCGAAAGCGGTGTGGCAGTATCGTTTTCGCCCCAAATAAGAAGCGAAGGACATTTTATATTCGGAAGAATATCCCTTAAATCGGTATTTACAAGAGATACAAGTGTTTGCCTTAAAACGGGCGGAGCCGCATTATAATCGGCAGATCCGTAATGTTTTCTCGCTTTTTCAAGAAGACCGCCCGAAAAGTTGTTTATTATAGGCAGCGATAAAACTTTTTTAATTGTTTTGAAGTTTCTTGCCCTTCGTTTTTGTGATTTTGTTTTAACGGGAATAAGACCTGCCGAATCGAGCAGAACAATTTTAGGGGGGTTAATAAGACCGTTTGCAACTAAATTCAGAGTAACCCTTCCGCCGTGCGAATGGCCTATAAGTATAGGGTTTTCAAGCCCGATATTCTGGATGAATTTTAAAACGAGATTACAGTAATCGTCTAAATTCCACGGGGATTTCATTGTTTCGCTGTTTCCGCAACCGGGAAAATTAAGGGCAACAAGATAGCATCTGTCAGACAGAGCATTTATTATTCCTTTGTAAACATCAAAGGAAGAGCCCCAGCCGTGCAGAAGCAAAACCGGAATGCCGTCTTTTGTTCCCGCTTCGGTATATTCGATTTTCAAGCCGTCTATGATGGTAAACACCAATACCCCCCCTATTTTAAGTATAATACATATTATAACAAATACCACTGCAAAATAGAAGACTTTTTTAAAATTTCCCTTACAAAATTATTTTTACAAGTTTTTTGTTTCCAAGATAAGTAAAAAAATTGCTGTTTTTTTCTAAAAAAAGACTTGACATTGGATTTTATTTGGTATATAATCAAAAATTACTAATGGATGATGGGGGATTTTGCGCCTTTTTTTGGAAAAACACCTGTTTTTTATTGTAAAAAAGCACAAAAAAACCTGTCGAAACTTGCGTTTTTTCGCATTATTTTATATTTATAGGAGTGATTTTCAACCTATGAAGAAAACAGATATGGTCAAGCCTATTCGTTTAGGTAAGAACGAGCGTATGACCTTTTCAAAAATCAATGAAGTTATTGATATGCCTAACCTCATTGAAATTCAAAAGGATTCTTATGCGTGGTTTGTAGGCGACGGACTTAAAGAAGTCTTTGCCGATATGGACCCTATTACCGATTATAGCGGTAATTTGGAACTTACCTTTGTCGATTACCGTGTGGACGAAACCCCGAAATACGATATCGCAGAATGCAAAGCGAGGGATACCACATATTCTGCACCGCTTCGTGTAACCGCCAGACTTGAAAACAAGGAAACCGGCGAGATAAAAGAAAGCGAAGTATTTATGGGCGATTTCCCGCTTATGACCGATTCGGGTACATTTGTCATCAACGGTGCCGAGCGTGCTGTTGTATCGCAGTTGGTTCGTTCTCCGGGTGCATACTTTGCAGAAAAGGCTGACGAAAAGACCGGTAAAAGATTATTTTCTTCTACTATTATTCCGAACCGTGGTGCGTGGCTTGAATACGAAACATCTGTAAATGATGTATTGTATGTACGCATCGACAAAAACAGAAAACTTCCTATAACTACATTTATAAGAGCACTCGGTGTAGAAACCGGTATTGAAACAAATCAGCAGCTTCGTGAACTTTTCGGCGAAGACGAGCGTTTTGAGGCCACTCTCGCTGTCGATGAAACAAAGAACAGCGAAGATGCTCTTATCGAGGTTTATAAGAAACTTCGTCCGAGTGAACCTGTTACCATCGAGGGTGCAAAGACATATCTTTTCCAACTTTTCTTTGACGCACACCGTTATGATTTGTCAAGAGTAGGAAGATATAAATATAACAGTAAGTTGGCTTTGAGCAACCGTATAAGAGGCAAGGTTATTTCAAGACCTGTTGCAGACCCTATGACCGGCGAAATTATTGCCGAGCCTGATACCGTTGTTACAAAAGAATTGGCAGCCCTTATCGAGAGCAAGGGTGTTTTGAGCGTATATGTAAATGTTCAGGACTTTGAGGGCAATGTTACCGAGGTTAAGGTCGTTTCAAACGGAATGGTAAACCTTGCTGACTTTACCGACTTTACAACAGAAGAACTCGAATATCTTGATAAGAACGGCATAAACGAAAAGGTATCTCTTACTGTTTTGAAAGAAATTCTTGAGGAAAATCAAAACAAGGAAGACTTAAAACAGGCACTTATTGATGCTGCCGATGTTTTAATTCCCAAACATATTGTAATAGACGATATTATCGCAACCGTAAGTTATTTCCTCGGTTTGCCTCACGATGTCGGCAATGTTGACGATATTGACCATTTAGGCAACCGTCGTATAAGAAGTGTCGGAGAACTTTTGCAAAATCAGTTCCGTATCGGTTTCAGCCGTATGGAAAGAGTAGTAAGAGAAAAAATGAACCTTCAGGCACAGGATGCCGAGAATATCACACCGCAGTCCTTAATCAACATCCGTCCGGTTGTTGCCGCAGTTAAGGAATTTTTCGGTTCTTCTCCGCTTTCTCAGTTTATGGATCAGACTAACCCGCTTTCGGAACTTACCCATAAACGCCGTCTTTCGGCTTTGGGTCCCGGCGGTTTGTCAAGAGACCGTGCTTCGTTCGAGGTTCGAGATGTTCACTATACGCATTACGGCCGTATGTGTCCTATCGAAACTCCCGAAGGTCCTAACATCGGTCTTATTTCCTACCTTGCTACCTATGCAAGAATAAATAAGTACGGCTTTATCGAGGCTCCTTTCAGAAGAGTTGACCACGAAACAGGCCGAGTTCTCGACGAAGTTGTATATATGACGGCAGACGAAGAGGACGATTATGTTGTAGCACAGGCAAATGAACCTCTTGACGAGAACGGATTTTTCGTTCGTTCAAAGGTTAATGCCCGTCACCGCGATGGATTCAGAGAGGTTGAGTCTTCTAAGGCCGACTTTATGGATGTATCGCCTAAGATGGTTGTTTCGGTTGCTACCGCAATGATTCCGTTCCTTGAAAATGACGATACAAACCGTGCTTTGATGGGTTCAAACATGCAGAAACAGGCCGTTCCGCTTCTTAAACCCGAAAATCCGATTGTCGCTACCGGTATGGAATACAAAGCGGCTGTTGACTCGGGCGTTGTTGTTCTTGCAAAGCGTTCAGGTGTCGTTACATTTGTCAGTGCAGATTTAATTAAAATCCGTGCTAAAAACGGCGAAATTGACGAATATAACCTTATTAAATTTACCCGTTCCAACCATGGAACATGTATAAATCAAAAACCGATTGTTTCGGTTGGCGAAAAGGTAAACGAAAATGATGTAATAGCAGACGGTCCTGCTACTTCCAACGGCGAGGTTTCTCTCGGACGAAATGCTCTTATCGGATTTATGACCTGGGAAGGTTATAACTACGAGGACGCTGTTTTGCTTAACGAAAGACTTGTTCGTGAAGATATGTATACATCCATTCATATTGAAGAGTATGAATTGGAGTCCCGTGATACAAAATTAGGACCTGAAGAGATTACCCGTGATATTCCGAATGTCGGCGAAGATGCACTTAAAGACCTTGACGAAAGAGGTATTATCCGTATCGGTGCCGAGGTTACTTCGGGAGATATTCTTGTCGGAAAGGTAACACCTAAGGGTGAAACCGAACTTACCGCCGAAGAAAGACTTTTGAGAGCCATTTTCGGTGAAAAGGCAAGAGAGGTAAGAGATACATCTTTGCGTGTTCCTCACGGTGAATACGGTACAATAGTTGATGTTAAGGTATTTACCCGTGAAAATGCTTCCGAATTAAGCCCCGGTGTTAATGTGGTAGTTCGTTGTTATATCGCCCAGAAGCGTAAGATTTCTGTCGGCGATAAGATGGCAGGACGCCACGGTAACAAGGGTGTTGTTTCGAGAATACTTCCAAGCGAAGATATGCCGTTCTTGCCGGACGGTACTCCGCTTGATATAGTGCTTAACCCGTTGGGTGTTCCTTCCCGTATGAATATCGGACAGGTTCTTGAAGTCCATTTGGGTTATGCCGCAAAGGCACTCGGTTGGAATATCTGCACACCTGTATTTGACGGTGCTCACGAGTCTGATATTCGTGAATGCTTCAAAATGGCAGGAATGCCGGAAGACGGTAAGGTTCAACTTTATGACGGTAGAACCGGTGAGCCGTTTGATAACCGTGTAACGGTCGGCTATATGTACTATCTTAAACTGCATCACCTTGTTGACGATAAGATTCATGCCCGTTCAACCGGTCCGTACT
>DFHZ01000041.1:0-4081 GCA_002371985.1 Ruminococcaceae bacterium UBA3710
GCATATTTTTCGGTTTCGGCAATACGAAGTTGAGTAAGTCCATTATTTGCCAAAAATTCACCCAAAGTGTTATTAAGGCTTTCGGGTTTGAAAGCGACATCAACATTAGGCATAGAAGCATCATACTGCGTCATACAAACATAAGTTACCTTCTGTCTTCCGCCCTTACGCTCAAAGCCGTTAAAATCGTCGTCAACAAATGTGCGGGTGATTTCTCTTGCTCTATCGGGTCTGAAATTGAAGAATATAACGCTGTCGCCCGATTTAATTCTTTCGGTCCCCTCAACAACCGTCGGATAAACAAATTCGTCGGTTATAAACTTGCCCTCTTCGTCCTTTTCGGTATAAGATTTTCTTACAGCCTTAGCAGGGTCATCGGTTTTTATTCCCTCGCCGTATACAAGAGCGGCGTAAGCCTTGCCGACACGCTCCCAGCGGTTATCTCTGTCCATACCGTAAAACCTACCCATAACGGTAGCAATTTTACCGCAACCGATTTTTTGAAGTTCTGCCTGTAATTCGTCAATAAAATCTGCCGCAGAGGTAGGCGGAACATCTCGTCCGTCAAGAAGTGCGTGAACGAAAACCCTTTTAAGCCCGTTATCCTTTGCAAGTTTCAAAAGAGCATAAAGGTGGCTGTTGTGCGAATGGACACCGCCATTTGAGAGAAGACCCATAAGATGAAGAGCACTTTCATTTTTCTTGCAGTTGTCTACTGCCTTTAAAAATGCCTCATTCTTAAAGAAATCTCCGTCCTCGATAGATTTTGTAATTCTCGTAAGTTCCTGATAAACAACACGACCGGCACCGATATTGGTATGTCCTACTTCGCTGTTTCCCATCTGTCCGTCAGGAAGTCCTACATCAAGACCCGAAGCACCAATCTGAGTTACGGCACATTCGGAAAATATTTTATCAAGACGGGGGGTATTGGCGGATTTAATCGCATTTCCTTTTTCTTCGGGATTTATACCGAAACCGTCCATAATTGTCAAAACAACAGGTTTTTTCATTGGCTCCACCTTATTTATTTGCGGCTTTAACTATAATTGAAAAGTCCTCAGCCTTAAGCGAAGCACCGCCGATAAGACCGCCGTCAACATTAACCTTTGAAAGGAGTTCGTCAGCATTTTTAGCATTCATAGAACCGCCGTACTGAACTGTAACTGTTTCGGCAACATCTTTGCCGTAAACTTCTTCAATGGCACTGCGAACAAAGCCGTTGCCCTCGTCTGCCTGCTCGGCGGTAGCGGTAACACCTGTACCGATTGCCCAAACCGGCTCATAAGCAATTATAACATTTTTAAGTTGCTCGGCAGTTACATTGGTAAGAGCCATTTTTGTCTGATATTTAAGAAGAGTTTCTGTATATCCGAGTTCTCTTTGCTCAAGTGTTTCACCAACGCAAACAATCGCTTTAAGTCCGCCGTTTAAAGCGGCAAGTGTACGAAGATTTACGGTCTGGTCGGTTTCGCCAAAATACTGTCTTCTCTCGGAATGACCGATAACAACATATTCTACACCGCATTCTTTAAGCATTTTTGCACTTACTTCGCCGGTATATGCACCCGACTCTTTAAAATGCACATTTTCGGCACCTATTCTTATGTTAGAACCCTTTGAAGCCTCGATTGCAGCCGCAATGTCAACAAACGGTACGCAAAGTACAACATCGCAATCAGCATCTTTAACCAACGGTTTCATTTCGTTTATAAGAGCGGTAGTTTCGCTCGGAGTTTTATTCATTTTCCAGTTACCTGCAATAACTGTTCTTCTTTTAGCCTTATTCATTTTCATATCTCCTTAAATACTTAAATATAAACACACAAATTTCGGCGGCTAAATAAAACCGCCGAAATATTATTATATTATTTATCGTTTAATGCTGCAATACCGGGAAGTTCTTTACCCTCAAGGAATTCAAGAGAAGCACCGCCACCGGTAGAAATATGGGTCATCTTATCGCCGAAGCCCAAAGTGTTTGCGGCTGCTGCACTATCGCCACCGCCGATAACTGTAACAGCCGAAGAATCGGCAAGTGCCTTTGCAACGGCAAATGTTCCTTTAGCGAGGGTCGGGTTTTCAAACACGCCCATAGGTCCGTTCCAAACAACCGTCTTTGCGTTCATAACTTCGTTTGCAAAGAGTTCTGCGGTTTTAGGGCCAATATCAAGGCTCATCATATCGTCAGGGATTTTATCTGCATCAACAATTTCTACATCGAGGTCTGCGTCAATCGGGTCAGGGAAATCTTTTGCGATTGTGCAGTCGATAGGAAGAAGAAGTTTAACTCCCTTTTCTTCTGCCTTTTTAAGCATATTCTTGCAGTAATCAACCTTTTCTGCATCGAAAAGAGAAGTACCTATTCCGTAGCCTTTGGCAGCGAGGAATGTATAAGCCATACCGCCACCGATAATAAGAGTATCCGCCTTATTAAGAAGATTTTCAATAACGGTAAGTTTATCGGCAACCTTAGCACCGCCCAAAATGGTTACAAACGGACGCTCCGGATTATCAACGGCACTACCCAAATATTTGAGTTCTTTACCGATAAGGTATCCTGCAACTGCTTCTTTAACATAGGATACAACACCAACGGTTGAGCAATGGGCTCTATGTGCCGTACCGAAAGCATCGTTTACGAATATATCAGCCAAAGAGCCGAGTTCTGCACTGAATGTTTCAACATTCTTGGTTTCTTCTGCTCTGTAACGAGTGTTCTGGAGAAGTACAACATCGCCGTCTTTCATTTCGGCAACTGCCTTTTTAGCATTCTCGCCTACAACATTATCATCAGCCGCAAAAACAACATCTTTGCCTAAAAGTTCAGAAAGACGAACGGCAACGGGTGCCAAAGAGAGTTCGGGTTTCGGTTCGCCCTTAGGTTTGCCCAAATGCGAACAAAGAATAACCTTACCGCCATCATTTATAAGTTTCTTAATGGTCGGAAGAGCGGCAACGATACGGTTTTCGTCGGTAATAACGCCGTTTTTAAGCGGAACATTAAAATCGCAACGAACGAGTACACGCTGACCTTTTGCGTTGATATCATCAACGGTTTTTTTGTTTTGTGCGTTCATTAAATATCATCCTTTCAATTGTTAAAAACCTAACATTCTTATTTTACCACAAATTTCATATTTTTCAATGATTTTTTTATTCTACGGCTCTATTGAAAAATCTTCGGGAGTAAAGTCCTTATCGGGAGTTACTCTTTCGGGCTCTCTTTTTAATACATCATACTTAAAATGACGGCAATAGTCCCTTTTATCAAGCACTCCGTGTTTCTTGCAGAAAATCTCGTTAAGGTACGGAGATACCTCGCCGTATACGCAACAACTGCAACTTTTATTCTTTTTAACATTAAAAAACTTATTTCCCATATTTTCACTCCCCTATCTGCTATTTTAACAAATCATACCTTAAATTTCCACCCCTTTTTTTGCCCTCAAGCGAAATAATCAGAAGTACCGCCATAATACCGAGGGCAACCGATACGGAAAGCCGTTCTTTTACCGCTTCGCCGACAAAAGAAACATTATTTGAAAAAACATCCGTGCTGATCTTGAAAATTTTTAAAAAAATGTATATCAAAATAGCGGACAGTCCACCGCAAAAAAGTCTTGAAAAGAAAAATTTAATAAAATCTATTCCTACATCTTTTGAAACCGCTATAATCTGGCACCATATACTTATTCCGCAAAAGCCGAGCAAAAAGGCGGTGAAATAAATATTTTTTGTAAGATTAAGAGCCGAGGTTATCTCGGTTACATAGCAAAGATATTTTAAATACTTAGTTTTTGACAAAAAACCGTTTATAACACTGAAAAATATTACAAAAGAGCAAATGGAAAGAATGGCATTTGAAGCCTCACTTGCCGACAAAACAAAAATATCGGCAATGTTTTCCGCCTTTGCTGTATCTTTTGCCGATTTTTCCTTTTTTAAAAATCTTTTTAGCAAAATACCTAAAATAAGAGAGGAAACGGAATGAGACAAGAAAAGCAGATAGCCGAGTTTCTTTGAGCCGTAGATACCGTAACCTACCGCAGAAATAATAAACCCTATCCCGCCGTTAGCC
>DFHZ01000041.1:4126-4697 GCA_002371985.1 Ruminococcaceae bacterium UBA3710
ACCGCCGTTAGCCGAATAGTACTGCATAATTCTTGCATTATGACGGCTTATATTGCCCTGCTTATACTCTTCGTTTATGAGTTTTGCACCCGTAGGGTAGCCACCGATAAGCGAAAACAAAAACAGCAAGTTATTCTTTATACTATCTGACTTAAAGTTAAAATTGCCTATTAACTTCATAATGAATATAACGCAGAAATTTACGGGGAATAAGGACGGTATAATAACATTTCCGCAAAGAATAATCCCGTTTTTTGCATAAAAAATTGCCGTCTTCGGAGAGATTATAAAATAAGAAAGCAAAACAAGAGATAAACTTAAATAAATAATATATACACTTTTATCCTTTTTCATAAATATCACCTAAAATAATCTATGCTTTATAGAATTATTAAAATACTTAAATCATATTTATTTATAATGGCTATGAAAGGTATGTGATTATTTTGAAGCGGGATATAAAATTTGTTTCCAAAAAGGAAAACAAAATAAAACTCCTTGACAAAGAGGAACTTCTCGACGGCGAAAGCAGAATTGAGATGTACTCAAACAAACAAATAGTAGTTGACGG
>DFHZ01000041.1:4735-6110 GCA_002371985.1 Ruminococcaceae bacterium UBA3710
TGTATGGGTGTGCTCGAATTTTCCGACGATTTTATAAAACTCAAACTCAAAAAGGGAAATGCAATAATTTACGGTAACGGTCTTAATATTAACGGTTTTGAAGAAAAGATTATAACCGTCAGCGGAAGTCTTCAGTCAATAGAATTCTGTATCAGGGAGAAACCGAAAAATGCTTAACTTTTTAAATAATATTTTAGGGTATGTTGAAATCGAAATATCGGGAGAAGAATTAGAAAAAATCTTAAATCTCGCCCATAAAAACAAACTTACGATTTGGAATCTTAAATACAAAAACCGGAGTTTGGTAGGCAAAGTTAAGCCGAAAGAGTTCAAAAAACTGCTTGGTATAAAAAAAGAGACAAACTCAAAGATAAGAATTGTAAAAAGAAAAGGTATCATTTTTAAAATCAACAAATATAGAGGCAGAACGGGACTTTTAATAGGGGCTATACTGTTTTTCTGTATTTTAAAGGGCTTTTCATTTTTTGTCCTCGGAGTGGAAATCAAAAGCAACAAACCTATTGACAAGGCAAAAGTAGCATCCGTTTTAAGCGAAAACGGCATAAAAGAATGGACCCTTCGCCACAAGATAGATACGAATTATGCCGCCCAAAGAATTATCCTTTCCCTGCCCGAACTTGACTGGGCTTCGGTCAATATAGAGGGGTCGTTGGTTACGGTAAACCTGCATAGCGACGAGGAGAAAAAAAGCGATACTTCGCCGTCGAATTTAGTAGCAAAATACGATGCTATAATAAAAAGAATTGATGTTACCTCGGGCGAAACACTTAAAAGCATAGGCGATACCGTAGCAAAAGGCGAAGTGCTGGTTTCGGGTGTCAGCCAGAACGCTAAAACTACGGTTTTTGAAAAGTCAAAAGGAGAAATATTCGCCGAAACGAAACATACATTTACGAAAAGCGGATACATAAAAGAAGAAAAATATGTATATGAAAAAACGAAAAAGCGGAGAGTTTTAAATGTTTTCAGTCTTAAAATTCCGCTTTATGTAGGCAGTATTAAAAGTCATTATTCATCAAAGCAAACCGAAAAAACTTACAAAATATTCGGTCAAAAACTGCCCCTTGGTTACATCGAAAAAACATTTAAACTAAAGACCAAAAAAACCGTAATAACAAAAAAAGAAAAACTAACAGAAAAACTCAAAGAAGAAATTATGTCGGAAATTAAAGCAGAAAAATACGAAACCTATAAAATAGAAAATACGGATATAAAACATGAAAAAAACGCACTCACCGTTGAAATTACGGTAAGTGCGCTCGAAAATATCGCAACAGAGCAAAAAATTCGTTTTGAACAATAAAAAAGGACTGCCTATTGGCAATCCCCAAAGTGTTGGCATCTACTTATCTTC
>DFHZ01000069.1 GCA_002371985.1 Ruminococcaceae bacterium UBA3710
CATTCGGCTTCAGCCGTGATGACGCAGGTAAGTTCCTCCCGAGCTACTATTCTAACAAGATTTTTGAGTCCGATCCGTTTGCCCGTCTTGACACAACAGGTGTTGGACAACTTATGGATATGGCAGTTAAGAACGGTAAGGCAACCCGTCCTGAACTCCACTGCGGTATCTGCGGTGAGCACGGCGGCGATCCTTCTTCTATCGAGTTCTGCCATAATATAGGACTTGATTATGTATCCTGCTCACCATTCCGTGTACCGATTGCACGCCTTGCTGCAGCTCAGGCAAATATCAAAAATCCTCGTAAATAATAATTTGCTTGTATAAAATGTTTCACCCCTCAATGCTTCCGCATTGAGGGGTGTTTGTTTAGACACACGATTTTTAAAAGCCTATTACAGTTTTTCCGTCTTGAATAATACATATCCTTCGTAATAATAACTATGGTCGATGCCTTTCATATAAACTTCTCTGCTGTTTATATCGTCGGTCAAAGCATTTTTTAGGATATATTTAATTTCGGTATCCTTTATCGGACTGCGTTCCATAGCAAGAAGATAATCTTCTTTGTCTACCCTGCTCCAATCAACAACCTTTTTTAGTTCTTTCTTAAAAATCAAGTCAAGCCAAATACGGGTGCTTCGTCCGTTTCCCTCTCTGAATGGATGGGCGATATTCATTTCTACATATTTTTCAACTATTTGGTCAAATGTAGATTGCGGCATTTCGTCAATATTATTAAGAGCCGCCTGTAAATACATCACGGGAGCAAAACGGAAGTTGCCTTTTGAAATATTTACTGTTCTTAATGTCCCAGAAAAGTCGTATATATCTTCAAATAAATATTTGTGAATTGCTTTAAGCGAAGAAAACTTTCCTGCCTCTAACTTATCAAGAATACCGCTGTTAAAAAGTTCTATTGCTTTTTTCTTGCTGATACGCTCTTCTTCACGGGCAAGGTCTGCCGGGTCCGTTATTCCAAGTTTGTTTTCAAGTGCCATTTTGCACCTCACATATACAAATTTTTACAATAATATTATAGCATTTTTCCAAGAACAAATCAAGGTTTCGTAGTATTGCTGTTGACTTATTTTTCAATTCCTATCTTTATATCCCCTGTGTTGGTTTTTATTTCGCATTTTCCGCCTGATGTCGTTTTCGGAACTTTTATATCGCCAATACTGCTCTCGGTTATAAATATCTTATCCGAAAGAAGAGTTCCGTAAACATCGCCGGTATCGGTTTCGATAAATATTTCTCCGCCGTCCGCACTTTTTAGTTTAATATCGCCCGTAGTTCTTTTAAGCGAGAGTTTATTTACTGCAATAACCTGCTTTAAGGAAACATCGCCGGTATTCCCCTTTGATATAAGGTTTTGACACTTTATATTTTCAAGTTTAACATCGCCGGTAGTAACATTTATAGAAAGGTCATTATCGCAGTTTACATTTTTGGCTTTAATATCTCCTGTGGATGTGGAAATTTCAGCCGAGCCGATACTGCATTTTTCTAAATGAATATCGCCCGTACTTACCGAAATACTCAGTCTATTTAAAGTTAAATTATCAGATATTTTTATATCGCCGGTTGTTTCTGTTACGGTAAGGGAATTATATTGGTCATTCGGAAGAAAAACGGAAATGTTAGGAGAGCCTAAATTAAAACCTATATTATTATACCATTCTCCGTTACCCTCTTTAATAGTCAAGGTATTATCCTCAACGAAAACGCTGTTTTTTGCATTTGCAAGTTCAATACATTCGACCTTGCATTCACCGTTATCGGAGCGAAAAAATGCAATATCTGCCGTATCGGTAGAGAGCGATATATTTTCAAAGTTTTCGGTTATTTTATATGTATTGGTTTCATATTTTGATGTACTGAGTTCGTAAAAATTCCAGTCAAGTTTTTGCATTGCTACGGCAAAAGTTAAACCTCCGCAAAGCACAAAAACGACTGCAATTATAAGCCATACCCTTTTTGTCATTTAGTTCTCCCCCTTTTTAACAAAATATTCTTTAAGTCTGATAAAAAATAATTTTGTCCCTTTCATTGTGCCTTTCGTTATGGCTTTACATAAAAAGAACGAAAGGATACCAAGACCGATAAGGACCATTCCTGCACCAACAAAGGCAATTCCTTTTAAAGCACTACCCGAAAAGGCATAAACTACTCCGCCTAATGCAGTAAAAATTCCCGAAAAAACAAGCGAAACAAATACTGCCCATATTGAGATAAGAACTGCTGCAAATGATATATATAAGGCTAAAAGCACCAAAATTATGGAAACCGTAATCGGGAACCATAAAGGAGAGCCCAAAACAATCAAAACAATTTCCCAAGCCCGTAATTTTCTTTTCGGTTTTATCTTTTCTTTTACGATTTTTGAAAGCGAGGTTTCCCCTATTATTTGCGATGAGATTTTTTCTACCTCTCCGATATGAGCAACTGCTTCCTCTTCGCTTATACCGTCCTCAATCATATCGTCTATCATTTCGCTGTAAAACGCCAAATGCTCTTCTATATCTTCTTGCGGTAAACCTACAAGACCCTGCTTTAGTCCGGCTATAAACTCTTGTTTAGTCATTTTTTTCATCCTCCCTTGTTATGAATTGGTAAATGCTTAATATTTCGTCCCATTCTGTCTTAAATTCTTCTATTCGTTTTAGTCCTCTATCCGTAATATGATAATACTTACGAAGCCGACCTGAATACTCGGCAGTTCTGACTTTCAGCATATCCGCCGTTTCTAATCTTTTTAGAATTGTATAAAGAGTAGATTCGGAAAGTTCGATATAAGGACTTAAATCTTTTATGATTTTATATCCGTAAGAATCTTGCATTTTTATGGCAGATAATACGCAGACCTCTAAAAGTCCCCGCTTTAACTGTATATCCATACCATACCTCCTATCACATAATACATCATATCACGAAGTATTATATTTGTCAATACTATTTCGAAAAATATATAAAAAGTGTCGACTTGCTCTTTTTTTGATTATAGTTTATAATAATTGTAGTTTAGAAGTATTATAAGACAGTCGGAGGTAAGGTTTATGAAAAAGTATGTTTTAGCACTTGACGAAGGTACCACAAGTGCAAGAGCAATTCTATTTGACCGCAATGCTAATATTAAAAGTATGGCACAACACGAATTTACCCAAATATATCCGCAACCCGGCTGGGTAGAACAAGACCCGTTAGAGATTTACGCAAATCAGTATTCTTCAATGACAGAATGCGTAGCAAAAAGCGGTATATCCCCTGACGAGATTGCAGGAATAGGCATAACAAATCAGCGAGAAACAACCGTAGTATGGGAAAAATCTACCGGAAAACCGATTTGTAATGCCATAGTATGGCAATGTCGCCGTACGGCAGATATATGCGAAAAACTTGTAGCCGACGGATATACGGATACAATTCGCAAGATAACAGGACTTCGCCCCGACGCATATTTTAGCGGAACAAAACTCAAATGGATACTTGATAATTACCCTGACGCACGGGAAAAGGCAAAGCGGGGTGAACTGCTTTTCGGCACTATAGATACATGGCTTTTATGGAAACTCAGCGGTGGCAGTGTGCATATTACTGACAGGACTAATGCTTCAAGAACAATGCTTTATAATATTACTACCGGCGACTGGGACGATACCCTTTTAAATCTTCTCGATATACCAAAATGTATGCTCCCTCAAATACGCAGCAGCAGTGAAATATATGCGAAAATAGACCTTATGGGTAGCGAGATACCTGTTTGCGGTATTGCAGGAGACCAACAATCCGCATTGTTCGGACAGAGTTGTTTTTCTGCCGGAGATGTAAAAACAACCTACGGCACCGGTTGTTTTTTACTCGCCCATACAGGAAATGAGCCTGTTTTCAGTAATAGCGGACTTTTAACAACCGTCGCCGCAACCGAGAAAGGCAGACCGCTCGAATACGCACTTGAAGGAAGTGTATTTGTCGGCGGTGCCGTTATTCAATGGCTTCGTGATGAACTAAGGGTTATAAGAGAATCTCGGGACAGCGAATACTTTGCCCGTAAAGTAAAGGACACAGGCGGTGTATATATAGTTCCTGCTTTTGCAGGACTTGGTGCCCCATATTGGGATATGCATGCCCGTGGAACAATAACCGGTCTTACCCGTGGGTCTGGTATAGAACATATAATAAGAGCATCTCTTGAATCTATCGCCTATCAAACGGAAGACCTCTTGTCGGCTATGTCGGCTGATATAGGACAGCCCATATCAAGCCTTAGGGTTGACGGCGGTGCTTCGGCAAATGATTTTTTAATGCAGTTTCAATCGGATATTTCAAATGCAATCGTTAAAAGACCTGTAATGGGCGAAGCCACTGCGGCGGGGGCTGCATATCTTGCCGGTCTCGCAGTCGGATTTTTTGAAAGCCGAGAACAAATTTCATCACTTATAGCAAGTGGCAAAGAATTTTTGCCGTCAATGTCTATAAGCGAGCGGAAAACTTTATTAGACGGTTGGCATAAAGCGGTCAAAGCCGCAAGAATAAATTCAGCAAATTAACGGGAGGTAAAGAAATGGCTATCGAGGTTTTAGAAAAAACAGTATTATCCTCTGACAAAATACATACACTTCACGGCAAAGTTTATCTGCCCGAGGGCAAACCAAAAGGGCTTTTCCATGTTGTTCACGGTATAGTTGAATATATCGGCCGTTATGACACTTTTATGCGTGAAATTGCAGAAGACGGTTGGATAGTTTTCGGATACGATAATCTCGGGCACGGAAATACTGCTATAAATGAAGACGAACTCGGTTTTATAGCACACAAAGACGGCTGGAAAATACTTGCGGACGATGTAGCCGTATTTAAGAATGCGATAAGTGAAGAGTACGGCAAAGACCTGCCCTATATACTTATGGGACACAGTATGGGGTCGTTTATTGTTCGCCTTACGGCTGTAAGACATGACATTCAGGACAAACTGATAATAATGGGTACAGGAGGTCCAAACCCCGCTTCAGGTGCAGGTATGGCAATGATAAATATAATAAAGTCAATATACGGCGAAAAACACATTTCACCGCTAATAGAAAAATTGGCATTTGGCAGTTACAACTCGCATTTTACCGACGAAAATGACCCCGTAAGTTGGCTTACCAAAAATACGGAAATACGAAATTCCTACAAAAATGACCCATTTTGCAGTTACAAATTTAAGGTTAGTGCAATGGGTGATTTAATAAAACTAAACACTACGGTAAACAAAAAGTCCTGGGCTGAAAATATGAACAAAAACAAACCTGTTCTATTGGTATCGGGAAGTGATGACCCCGTAGGCGACTACGGTAAAGGCGTACAAAAAGTATACAAGATGCTAAAAAACAATAATGTACCGACGCAGATACATATTTACGAAAACTGCCGACACGAGATATTAAACGATACCTGCCATAACGAAGTAGTGAACGATATTAAAAACTTTATAAATCAATAAGACCAAAATCTCTGTTCGTCTTTTGTTTGAGCAGAGGTTTTTAGGTTATAGTTTTTATTTCTATTGAAAAAACAGGTAATTTGAGTTATAATGTTTTATAATAAATATCAGCAGGAGGAATACCTATGACTATACGGGAATCCGGCGAAATGTATCTTGAAACAATATACATATTATCCCAGAAATCTGCTAATGTACGAGCAATTGACATAGGTGCTTATATGGGATATTCAAAACCCTCTGTCAGCAGAGCATTAGGTCTTCTAAAAAGAGAATGTTATGTAGAAACTGACGGACAAGGCTTTATAAAACTTACAAAAACCGGCAAAGACAAAGCCAAACACATATATGAAAGACATACTCTGCTTAGTCAATTACTTATGAATATAGGTGTAGACGAGGAAACGGCGACGGCAGATGCTTGCCGAATTGAGCATTATTTAAGCGACAAAACCTTTGATGCACTAAAAAAGCATATTAAAAAGAATAAATCAAATACTTAAATCTTTACTTATAAAAACACGGACGCAAACTATTGTTTGCATCCGTGTTTTATTTTATACTGTTTTAAAGGCTTTCTTTGAGTATATTTACAACTTCTTGACGGTTTAAAGTTTTATATCCGCCGTCAAGTATAATTGTAGCATCGGCAATACCTTCTATCATATCCTCGGTTGCTCCAAGTTCCGAAAGATTCATAGCAACACCGATTTTCTTCATCCAGTCTTCCATAGCACAAAGACCTTCATTTGCAATTTGGGTATCGGTCTTGCCTTCACTATTCACTCCCCAAACCTCTACGGCAAATCTTTTGAATTTATTTAAACCGTAAGGCATTATATATCTATAATAAGGAAGGGAAACAGCGGATAATGTCATACCGTGAGTAGCATCAGTATACCCACCTGCCGCCTGACCGAGCATATGAACCATCCAGTCGGTAGATTTTCCTCTTGAAATAAGAGTGTTAAGTGCCCAAGTAGCCGCCCACATAATATTTGAACGAGCCTCGTAGTCTTCCGGATTTTCTACGGCAACGAGTGAATTGCGAATAACAGATTTCATCAAAGCCTCTGCTAAATCATCGCTTACATTGTCGTCCTCACCCGAAAAATACTGTTCACAAATATGATTGAAAATATCATAAATTCCGGCTACCATCTGACGCTTAGGCAAAGACATCGTAAAACGAGGGTTAAGTATGGAAAATTTGGGCATTACCTCTTCGCCGAAAACATGACCTATTTTTTCTTTTGTATCATGATTGGTGATAACCGCTCCGCCGTTCATTTCGGAGCCTGTTCCTGCCATTGTAAGAATACATCCGACAGGAACTATATCGCAGTCGGGTTCTTCGAATCTCTTATAATACTTATCCCAAGGGTCATCATCACAATGCACCGATACGGAAACTGCCTTTGCATAATCACAGCAAGAGCCTCCGCCGACTGCCAAAAGCAAATCCGCATTTGCTTTTTTTGCGATATTAACGCCTTCACGGAGTTTATCTGCCGTAGGATTTGGCATAACTCCTGCATCTTCAAAAACATTTTTTCCGTTTGCCTTTAGTATTTCGATAACACTATCGTAAATACCGTTTTTCTTAATTGACCCACCGCCGTAAATCAGCACGACATTTTTACCGTATTTAGGCAGTTCGTCATTAAGATATTTTAATGAATCTTCACCAAAATAAAGTTTTGTAGCATTTTTATAACTAAAACTTCCAAGCATTATGCTTTTCCTCCTATGTTATTCATTCTGCTCGACATAAAACTTTACAACAACATTGTCTTTTCCGAGTACATCAAGCAGTTGCTCCCTGCTAATATTGTTAATCTTTGCAAGTTTTGTAAAGTTCCATGTATTTGTGCCGTAATAAATTGTAATTTGATTACCCTGATAAAGTATTATATCTCCCGACTGCGTTGTAATTCTGCTATCATTTCTCGGCAAGTCCCACGGCAGCGACCCTACTTTTTCAAAATCGCCGTAGTCATTCATATTTACGCTGATTGAACCGCTACTTAATCTTTTTGCCAACTCCTCTGCGGATGAATTATCCTCAAATGAAGCATAAAGTTTTTTGCCGTTTGCTTCTATTACCAAACTCTTTTTTGGGCTTTCGGCTTGATAATCCGATTGGTTTATATTTTTGCTTTGCATACTCGTATTCTCTTTTCTGTCGTTTTTATTGCACGAAGTAAAACATAGGGAAATAAAAACGATAAATAATAAAACCTGTATTTTTTTCATTTTTGTCCTTTCGTAGGTTTCTCATTTGTAACAGAGCAAAGGAAAGAAACTATAACAAGAATATAACATATAGTTTTAGGCAGCATAAGCATACCGAGTATAGGCAAAACACTTGATGCCACAGCAACAGGCATATAGAATAAGAACGACAAAAGAATGTAAAGCCATATAAATCTGAATTTGCGTTTTTCGGTCCTCTTTATGAAATAAAGAATACAGATTATGAAACCTATAATAACAAAGGGAACATTTCTGATTATACCCCATGTCATACTATTAGTATTCGTAGTCCATCCGTTTTGTGGAAACAAACATAGAATAACCCTTACTGCCGATAAAACCCACAAGGCAGATAAAACGGTTTTATTCTTTTTCTCGTTATAAATTCCTAACCAAATATAATACATCAGCAAATAAAATACGGTCATTGTAACAGAAGTTACAAGTTTACCTACACCAAGAGCAAATGTAAAATCAGACTTTAAAAAATAGTTTAACACTCTCGGTACAAGATGGAAAGCATCACCAAATCCTAAAATAAGCGAGGCAAATCCCATAAGTCGCTCTGTTAAATTCCGTGCTCTAACCGATATTACCAATCCGCCGACAACAGCAAATATTAAATATAGGATATCAAATGTTGATTCTCCGTATTTCATTTGATTTTTAAACCGTCTTTAAAAGCATCTGCTACTCTGCCGCCAACCTTATAATAACCGTGAGTATACGGGTCAAAAGCGATTGCTTCAAGCAAGTCAATATCAACCTTATCGTCTTTCATAACACTTTCTTCAACCGAAGTACGAACAACCTTACCTATAACGCCTATACCTGTACTATCATTCTGGTATTCCACAAACTCACATTCCATAGCAATCGGTAATTCATTTATAATAGGTGCGTCTACGAGGTTGGATTTTTCAAAAGTCATTCCGGTTTTTTCAAATTTCTTTTCTTCTTTTCCTCCGCTTACAATACCAAACCAATCTGCTTCAACTGCGTGTTTTGCATCTGCAATGTGTATAACAAAACCGCCTCTTGCCTTTATATTCTTTACGGTATTATGGGTTTCGGTAAGATTAAGAGCCACCATATCACGCTCAAGCATAGTTCCCCATGCTGCGTTCATAACATCTACCGTACCGTCTTCATTAAAGGTTGAAATAAGAAGCACCGGCATCGGAAAAATTGCCTCTGTTGTTTTAATTTGTTTTTTCATTTCGTTACTCCTCCTGATTTAATCAATTATATCAACATCCGGAACAATCATTATATTATAATCCGGATACATTGAACAAATTTCACCGTGCAAGATGTTTGTTGCTTCCTTATGGTCTATATCAAAACTTATTACAACATCAAAACGAATTGTTTTTTCTTTAGTATCTGCATAAAATCCGTGAAATTGCAAAGCCCATTCATGAGACATAACCTTTTTTTGAATGGCATTACGAATTTGGGCTGCTTGATCGTCTGATGTATTAAAGGAATATACACCTATACCCGTTAATATTACGCCTGTTTTCTTAAAGACATCAACTTGTATCCTTCTTGTTATTCTGTCAACATCGTCTACATTAAGCTTATCTGGCAATTCTATATGCAACGAGCCGTAATTCTTATTGGGTCCGTAATTAAAGAGAGTAATATCATAAACACCCAATACAGATTCTTCTTCGCATATTATTTTTCTTAATTCTTTGCCGATGTCGGAATCTTCTCTTTTTCCTATAATATCATTAAGTGTTTCAATCATCATTTCAATACCCGCTTTGATAATGAAAATCGCAATTATAACACCGACATAGGCTTCAAGGGAAATGTCAAAAATCAAGAATACTATTGCCGAAGCCAAAACCGAACTTGATAAAACGGCATCAAACAAAGCATCGGAACCCGAAGCCGTCAAGGCACCCGAATTAACCTTTTTGCCCTGCTTTTTTACATACATTCCGAGGAACATTTTTACAACGATTGCTACCGAAATAATAATGATTGATACTGTGCTATACTCAGCCGTTTCAGGGTGAATAATTTTCTTTACTGATTCAACAAGAGAAGTAATACCCGCATACAAAACCAGTGCGGCAACAATCATAGAACTTAAATATTCTATTCTGCCGTAGCCCAGCGGGTGTTTTTTGTTGGGCGTTTTGGCGCCAAGCTTTGCGCCTATGATGGTTATAACCGACGAAAGCGCGTCGGACAGGTTGTTTACCGCGTCAAGCATTACGGCGATAGAATTGGCAATAAGCCCCACTGCCGCCTTAAAGCCGGCAAGAAATACGTTGGTAATTATACCGATAAGGCTTGTTTTAACTATTGCTTTTTCTCTTTTCGCGGTAAGCTCTTCTATAGTTTGGTTTGCCATATTGATCTCCATATAATTCTTATTTACCCGCTTTTGTCCTTTCGGGGAATATCCACCAGCAAGACACTATCGCCACCACTATATAAGCGGCGACGGGACAAAAACCGCCAAGGACGGTTGCCAGAGTATAGGTTATTATGCTGATAATATTGCGTGCGCTAAGCTTGAACTGTGCCGCCGTACCGTTTTCGCGCGCGATAAGATAAACCATAAGGTGAAAGGTCAGGCAGGCAAGAAGCATATCGGCAAAATATAGCGATACCGGTGCGAAAGAAACGGGATAAACGCCTACCCACGCTGTTATAAACGGAATAAACGACATAACGAAAAGCCATGCGATATTGCACCACAAAATTGGGTAGTTCACCCGCGTGGCGCTATGAATGATTATATGATGATTAACCCAATAAATAGCGATAAACAAAAAGCTAAGCATATATGCAAGCAAGGTGGGCCAAAGCGCCAAAAAGTCGCTGAGTTTTTCGCCAGCGGGCAGTTTTAATTCGAGAATCATAATGGTAATGATAATCGCCAAAACGCCGTCGCTGAACGCTTCAAGTCGGTTCTTTTCCATAGTTCTCCCCTTTTAGTTGTTATACAAGACTTATTGTTGATAAGGGCAA
>DFHZ01000113.1 GCA_002371985.1 Ruminococcaceae bacterium UBA3710
TATGAAGGAAACTATCAAATATATTTCTGTTCAAGACAAAGAATTGCCCATAAATGTTCTGATGACAGGTGTCTCCATTTGTGATGAAAACCACAATTGTGTGAGAAAAAAACCTGATATTACCATAATAGAATATGTTTTCAGGGGCGAGGGCACAATACTGATTAACAACAAAAGAATTGATGTTAAACCAGATGATATCTATATTCTTCCGGCAGGGATCAGTCACGAATACTATGCTAATCCTAAAAATCCTTGGGCTAAATATTTTATGAATTTATCCGGAAGTCTTGCACAGTCTTTATTAGTGAATTTTTCTCTTAATAATCAGGTCGTTTTTTCCGCTCCGTCTCTTAAAAATCATTTTAAAGAAATAATGAAAGTTTCTTTTTCAGACATACCTGAAATTGAGAAACAATCAAAACTGACGGCTTTGTATTTCGAAATATTGCATAAGTTATATATGCTTAATAAAGATGCTAAAAAAAGCAATGAGGCGGTTTTGCTTAAAAACTATTTAGAAAAAAACAGCAATCGTATAGTTTCCAACAGCGAACTTGCAAATCAAATATACCGCTCTCCCGATTATTGTTTAAAACTATTTAAACGCGAGTTTGGAACAACACCTTATGAATATCAAATAAATAATAAAATGATTATTGCTTCGTCATTTTTAGAGCATACAAAAATGTCAATATCAGAGATTTCTGAATATATCGGATATCAAAATCCTCATTATTTTACAAGTATGTTTAAATTAAGGGTTGGCATTACTCCTACACAATATCGTAAAAAATTCAAATAGAGGGGAATATGTTATGAAATTAAAATATCTCGGTACTGCTGCTGCCGAAGGTTATCCTGCAATGTTCTGTGATTGTGAAAATTGCAGAAGAGCATTAAAGGAAAAAGGTAAGAATATCAGAAGCCGTTCACAAGCGATAGTTGATAATGAATTGCTTATCGACTTTCCTTGTGATACATATTATCACTGTATGATTAATGACATTAACCTTCACGATATTCATAATTGCCTTATTACACATGTACATAGAGACCATTTATATCCTGTAGATTTTTTGTATTTCAAAAACGGTTTTTCTCATCCTGCACCCGATTATAAATTGAATTTATACGGAAGTATTGATGTTGAAAAGATAATATCGGAACTACCAAGTGAAATTACAAAATATCTTAATTTTGTAAAGGTTAATCTATTTGAGCCCTTTAAAGCAGGAAAATATACGGTTACGCCAATGAAAGCATATCATGGAACAGAAAACCCTTATATTTATGCTATTTCAGACGGTGAAAAAAGCATCCTTTACGCACATGACACGGATATATTCCCTGAAGAAACTTGGGAATATATGAAGAACAATAAAATGTATTTTGATTTGGTTTCAATGGACTGTACAGAAGGTGCTTACGAAGAACTGAATTACCACGGACATATGTGTTTGGGCAGAAATGTAAAATGTCGAGACCGTATGCTCGAAGAAAAAATGATAGACGAAAAAACAAAGTTGGTTTTAAACCATTTTTCACATAATGGTATTCACAGTAATTATACTGATTTTGTTCCACTTGCCGCAGATAAAGGATTCGAGGTTGCATTTGACGGTATGGAAATTGATGTATAAATAAAAATTCTAAATATAAATTTTGGAGGAATTAGGATGAAAGATTACAGTTGTTGTGTCGTTGTTGTCGGTGCCGGACCTGCGGGTATGGCTGCGGCAATATCGGCGAAGAAGAATGGTGCTGAAAAAGTAATTGTTATCGAGCGTGAAAACAGAATCGGTGGCATTCTTAAACAGTGCATTCATGCAGGCTTCGGTCTTCAGTATTTTGGCGAGGAACTTACCGGACCTGAGTATGCAGAGAAATTTGCCAATATCGCTAAAGAGACAGGCATAGAATTTATGCTTGACACTACCGCACTTGAAATCAATGACAAAACCTTGGTGTGTGTTAATACAAATGGTATCATAAATATTCATTTTGGAGCACTTGTCCTTGCAATGGGTTGCCGTGAGCGTACTCGTGCTAATCTCGTTATTCCGGGTAGCCGTCCATCGGGTATTTATACTGCGGGAACAGCACAGAAACTCATTAACATAAACGGGCATAAAGTAGGTAAAGAGGTTGTTATCCTTGGTAGCGGCGATATTGGTATGATTATGGCAAGACGCTTAACTTTAGGCGGTGCAAAGGTTAAAGCCGTTATCGAAATTATGCCATATTTAGCAGGTCTTGTTCGTAATAAACTGCAATGTCTTGACGATTTTGGTATTCCTCTTATGCTTTCGCATACTATTGTGGATATTACAGGTGTTGACCGTGTAGAAAGCGTTACAGTCGCTCCTGTTGACGAAAACCGTAAGCCTATTATGGAAAAAGCCGAAGTAATCACTTGCGATACTTTACTTTTGTCGGTTGGACTTATTCCTGAAAATGAACTTACACGCTCTGCAGATGTAACCCTTTCGTCAATTACAAAGGGAGCAGTTGTAAATCAGTATAAGCAAACTGATAAACCCTACATATTCGCTTGTGGTAATGTTTTGCATGTTAATGACCTCGTAGATCATGTAAGCCACGAAAGTGAAGATGCCGGTAAATTTGCAGCCCTTTATGCCGCAGGAAAACTTGAAGCATCAAATGAAATTCCGGTTGAAGCAGGGGATGGGGTCAGATATGTTTGTCCGCAGAAGATGGCTTCTACCGATAAAGATGTTGATTTGTATTTCCGCACTACAACACCCGGCAGAGGTACAACCCTTACCATTTCGGACGATACAGGTGTGCTTGTTACCAAGAAGTTGGTACGCACAACACCGGGTACTATTGAAAAACTTACTCTTTCGGGAGATAAGGCTAAAAATGTTTGCGGTAAACTTGTAGTAAAGGCAGAACACAAGGAGGTAGAAATATGAAAAAGACAGTTACTTGTACAGTATGTCCAAACGGCTGTGAAATAGAAGTGAATTACACAACTAAAGAGGATGCTGTTTTAACCGGTTATACCTGTAAAAGAGGTATAAACTATGCACTTGACGAATGCTTTGAACCTAAACGAACCTTTACGGCATCTGTTAGAATAACAGGAGCTGACAGACGGATGCTTCCTGTTCGTACTACGGCACCTATACCGAAAGATTTATTGTTAAAAGCCGCCGAAGCACTTAATGAAATTACACTTGAAGTTCCCGTAAAATGCGGAGATGTGATTGTAGATAACTTTTTGGATACAGGTATAAAACTTATAGCAACTATGTCTTTGGAAGGAGAAGACGCATAATGATAAAAACAGATGTACTTATTATCGGTGCAGGTGCCGTTGGCTGTGCACTGGCACGAGAACTTTCAAAATATAATATTAAAGTAACCGTTTGCGACAAAAATGACGATGTCGGCGGCGATGCTTCAAAGTCGAACAGCGGCTTGTTTTCAACCAGTGCTACCATGCCGGTTGGAACCCTTGAATGCAAACTGCGTACCATTGCCCATGGTATGATTATGAATGTTTGTAAGGATCTTGATGTTCCTGTTATTGAATGCGGTAGTATTGCACCTATTCTTTATCCCGACCAGTTAGAAACTGCAAAGGGTCTTACGGAACGAGCCTTTTTAAACGGCGTTTATGACTATGAAATTTTACCTGCAAAGGATATTTTAGAAATGGAGCCCACCTTAAATCCCGAACTTTTAGGTGGTATATACAGCCCTCGCGACAGACAGGCAAACCAGTTTATTTTCGTTTCTGCAATGGCAGAAAATGCCGCAGAAAACGGTGTTGAATTTGTGCTTGACTGCAAAGTAACCGGTATGGATGTTAAAGACGGAAAGATTTATGCCGTACATACCACAAAGGGTGATTTTGAAGCAACTTGGATTATCAATGCAGCAGGACTTCATTGCGATGAGATTTCTGATATGGTGGGCGAGTGCGATTTTACTGTACATCCCAGAAAAGGTGAATTTTATGTCTTTTCACATGACACTCCCGTTAAAGTATCGCATATTATATCTTCTGTTCCAAGTCCTAAAACCCGTGGCGTACTTGTAATACCTACTGTTGATAACAATATGTTGGTAGGACCAACTGCAGATGATGTTGAGGATAAGACCGATACAAAGACTACCGCTGAAGGACTTGCAAGTATTAAGGCTCAGGCTCTTAATATGGTGCCCGGACTTCATTTTGAAGATACAATTACCCAGTTCGTAGGCGTACGCCCGGCAAGACTTCCTGAAGGATATGACATTCGTTTTTCTGAAAAAGTCAAAGGCTTTATCGGTATTTCAGGTGTTCGTTCAACAGGTCTTACTGCAAGTATCGGTATTGCCGGTTATGTTGTTCACGGAATGAAAGAAGCAGGTTTGGAACTTGAGCGTAAAGAAGGTTGGAAACGCACAAGGAAGGGAATTGTAAGATTTGCAGAAAAAACAAATGAAGAGAAGGATGCACTTATTGCAGCAGATCCCCTTTACGGTAAAGTTATATGCCGTTGCGAACAGGTAACCGAAAGTGAAATTTTACAGGCGATACATAGACCGGTAGGTGCAAAGACTTTGGATGCTGTAAAACGCCGTGTTCGTGCAGGTATGGGTCGTTGTCAGAGCGGTTTTTGCAGTCCTCTTGTTATAGAAATTATTGCAAGAGAACTCGGTATCCCTGCCGAGGAAGTTAGGAAGCGTGGCGAAAAAGCATTTATGCTTGAAGGAAAATAAAATGCAAAAATTAAACCTTGAAGATATTAAGAAGATTGTTCACGGTGCTGCAAGAATAGAAATGCAAGGTGAAAAAATTTCCTTCTTTCGTTTTACAAAAGAGCAACAAGAACTGTATAAAAATGTCTGTTCGGATTTTTTTATGAAAAGTTTTTCAACTTCCGGAATTAGTTTAGAATTTGACACAGACAGTGAAAATCTTTCACTGTCTGTGTTGGTTGATAAAGGTAGTTCTCGCTCATTCTTTACACATAGTATTTTTGTAAACTCAAACCGCATAGGCGAATTATCCGGAGACATTGGAGATAATCAAAATGTACCATTTGACGGAAAATTCCAATTAGGTTACGGAATGAAGAGAGTTAAAATTCTCTTTCCTTGGTCGGTAGCATCAACACTGCATTCTCTTGAATTAGATGATAACTCTAAATTGATACCTGTAAAGAAAAAGTGTAATATTTTGATGCTCGGAGATTCAATAACTCAAGGCTATGATGCTATGATACCCGAAAATGCTTATGCGATAAAAATTGCCGAATTATTTGATGCTGAGGCTCGAAATAAGGGTATAGCAGGAGAACAGTTTTTTGCCAAATTTGCTTTGGAAAAAGAAAATTTTAACCCGGATTTTATTACGGTGGCTTACGGCACTAATGATTGGCGTCATGGCACAAAGACAAGATTTGAAAGAGAATGTAAAGGCTTTTTTCATAATCTTAGAAATTCGTATCCAGATACAAAAATTTATGCAATAACTCCTCTTTGGCGTGTAGATATTGATAATGA
>DFHZ01000148.1 GCA_002371985.1 Ruminococcaceae bacterium UBA3710
GGAAACCACTCTGTAAATGGTGTATGATGTACATAACAAAAAAACATTACAATGTTAATTTAAGGGTTTTAATCATATTTTATGGTAAATTGTAATGGTGCATTAATCTCAGACACAGGGCAGGTATAGCTTCCGAATTTGAATACACCTTTTAAGTTTTTCGGGCATTTGATTTCAAAACTCGCTGCATTACCTTCTTTTTTCCAGTTAACAGATACTGCCCCGTACACACTGCGATAGGTTGCACAGGCACTGTTCATACCGCTTGGTATATGAGGTTCAATATTAATTGTGTCAGCGCCAACCTTTATGCCGCAAATCTGTTGCATAAAAAATGCGCTTATGTTTCCCCAAAAATGATGATTGTGTGAGGAAAGGCCATCGTATTCTCCAAAGCCCTCACAAAGCGCTGTGTCGCCATTTTGCACCCACTGCATATATGAAGGCGGGGTGGGGTTCTTGAGAATTCGTATTGCCGTATCAATTTCGCCGTTTTCGGCAAGCAGATGAAAAAGTACTCTGCCGCCAAGCACCCCTGTTGCAATATGATAATCGTCCTGTTTGATTATATCAAGCAACACCTTAAAGGCTTTTTCTTTTTCGCTTTCTTCTGTAATGCCGTAATATATTCCCATAGCCTGTGAAGTTTGCGAGCCGCCTTCAAAAACACCTGTTTCCTTGTTAAAAAGGTGTTTTCTTATACTCTTTCGCATATCGCTTGCAAAAGCGCTGCAATATGCTGCGTTTTCAGCGTCACCGATTGCCCCAAACATCTGCGAGGCTTTATCTGATATATCAAATGCCTCAATGCTGTCGGTCAGAATCAGCGGTGCCTTGCGCGGATTATCGGGCGCACACCAGTCGCCGAGTCCTATGGCAAGAAGACCTTTTTCATCTTTTCTTGTGTCCAGGTATTCAATGTATTTTATGGTTGCTTCCTTGCATATTTCAAAAGCGGAAAGGTCGTTTCTTTTTTGCCAGATTTGATACGGAAGTTCAGTAATAACGCTGTCCCACGCAGGACCGTTACCCCATTCAAAGCCCCAACCCCAAGTCGGAACAATACCCGGAAGTGCGCCGACTTCATTTTGCGCATGGCAAATGCTGATGAGCCATTGTTTGTAGTTTGCTGTGGGTTCAAAATACAATAGAGTATGCGCTGCCGAAAGCGCTGCGTCAGCAGTCCAGCCGTTCTTTTCTCTGTGCGGACAGTCCGTCGGGAAATGATGAAAGTTTGAGAGAGTGGAATTCAGCGCCATTTTGTGAAGATTATTTATCACTTCGTCATCGCAGGAAAATTTGCCGATTTCCTCTAAGTATGAATTGAATACTAAATAAATCAGCAAATCATCCGTTGCCTGTTCATCCGTTATTCCCTCAACCTTAACATAACGGAAGCCATGATAAGTAAAAGCAGGCGCCCATTCATTTTCTCCTTCTTTGCAGATGTATGTATCGCTCTGATAATACTTTTCTCGGCTATGGTCAAAGGTTGTGTTGTCTACAAAAAACTTTCCGTCCTTCAGTATTTCGGCAAAGGTCAGTTTAACTTTTTGATTTTGTTGTGCAAAGATGTGCAAACGGCAAACACCCGCTGTATTGATGCCAAAATCATAAATAAAAGCATTGCCCTCCTTAAAAATACGGATGGGCTTTAATTCCTGTCTTATTGTAATGGAGTTAATATTTGATAACCGCTTTTCTCCCTGCGGTGTTCTTGTTATAACCGCATTTTTCCATATCCTGTCATTTTTATTTGCATCATATATTTCGCCGAGGCGTAAATCGTCTGAAAGAATATTGGACTCTGCGACAAGAACGCTTTTATCTGCTTCAATTATTTCTGTTCTGCCGTCGGTGTAAGTCAACTCAACAGCAAAAGCAAGTTTCGGAGAAGAACGGTGCTCTGTTTTTTCAAAATCCCATATAAAGCCACCGAATGCATTTTGCATGCCGTTGCCCAAAAGGAACTCAAAGCTGTTATGTTCTTTTATTAATTCGGTAATATCGTAGTTATCGTAATATAAAACCTGCTCACTGTTGGTTATATATGGGCAGAGTCTGCCTTTTGTAATAGAAACACCGTTAAGATATAATTCGTAAAAGCCAAGTCCGCAAACAGTGATTTCGGCTTTCTTTATACCGCCTGAAATGTTAATGCTCTTGTGAAACAGCGGAGCAGGAACACGGCACTCAAAAGTACTGTATGTTTCGCCGGAGCAGATAAATTTTTCTGATAATATCATAGCGCTATTCTCCAATAGAGGTTGATTTGTCGAATTCATTATAATTCAATACAAAAGAAAATGCAATTGATTTAATCGGCTGTACAGGCAATCAAAATGTCTTTCGCTGCAGGCTCACCGTAAGTTTTTTGTTTATTTAAAATATTTTAAATAAACGTTCACAAAACTCTTGAAAAACGCTTGCTTTTTTGATAAAATCAAATAAATAATAGAAAGAAGTTGTCTTTCTTTGTAAGATTTTATTTACCAAACATTTTTTCAGCAAAGCATAAGGGTTTTCAGCAAAGCATAAGGGGAGGCTTTCTTATGAAAAAACTAAAGGTTTATATCAGCATAATGCTGTCGGTTTTAATGATGATAAGTCCGCTT
>DFHZ01000023.1 GCA_002371985.1 Ruminococcaceae bacterium UBA3710
TTCGATCAGCGTTGAAATTTCTTCCCATTACTCTTCGCATATCGCGTTTACAAATTGCTAAAGATAGTAAGTCATCGTCATAGCAAGGCGCTGTTCCTCCAAAATAGGTTAGACGATAAGAATAAATATAATGTTTTCCCATAGTTATTTCTCCCGTTCTTTTTCAAATATAATTTTCCACTGCCTTTTTTAAGTCCTCTTTAATGTTATCACGCAGCTTTTGAGGGGTCAACACTTTAACATGAAGTGCGTATTGCAAAGCCCAAAGCCGCATAGCATTTTCGTTCACGGTTATGCGGACGGACACTTCCGTTTCGGTTTCGTCATAAAAGGTTACATCTTTCCCGAACCAGTCTATAATATCGCCGACAAGGTATTTTTTCGCACGGAAGGTTACGGGAATGCTCTCGCCCGCAAACATATAGACATGCTCCGCCATGTGTTTCGGCAGGTTAAAACCGTTTTTTATCTCCGGTACACGGCTTTTCGGTTTTGCCGGCTCGTCAAGAAGTTTGATATCGGTTATCCTGTCGACCCTTATATTTGAAACATTATCGTATTTATCATAATTACATATAAGATAATATCTGCCGTTTGCGGCGACCATTTGATAGGGATTTACGGTATAAACCTTTTTTGTACCATTGGGAAATGTTTCGGCATGCGGTTTTTTATCAAGTCCGTATCGATTATATTGAAACTGAATTTTTCGGCTTTTGGCAATCGCCTCATCAATAACATCAATGTTATAAAACAACTGTTTATTTTGCGGTGCATTATCAGGCAGGGTGCTGATATATTTGATTCTCGACCGGAAATACTGATTGGAAAGTCCCGACAGTTTGTCAACGAGTTCTTTGCATTGACTATATGGGATATGCTTTGAGAAAAGCAAACTATCAATTAGCAAACGTAGTTCACTGTCGGTAAAATCTCTTTCTAAGTAAAAATCGGAAAGAATATAGTTTTCTTCCGGCTTTCCGTCTTTACCCGGGACCATGCGTACCGATTCGCTATAATTAATTTCATATCCGAAGTCAATCAGGTTCATCAGATTCCGCTTGACCGCCTTTCGCTCCGCCAACATATTGTATTCGTTTTTTAGAATTTCGACGATATCCTTTTGTGAAAGCCGATGGTCCTCGTCGGAATACCGTTTGAGAATATCAAGAATATTCATAATCAATAATTTTTTCGGTTGCACGCTATACATCAAAACCACCTCAAAAACAGTATATCATCTTTAAGATAAGAATACAACACCAGATGCGACAATTTTATCCCATGATCGCCGTTATGATAACAATAGATCACTTTTTCTTGCAAAAAACGTCTATCAATGATACAATATTGCCGGGTGAGAAAATGCCGAATTATGAGAATTTAAGTCCTGAAATGTCTGAAAAAGTGAGCAGGCATAAGATAAGCCCATATGCTTTTTCGGATGATAATGCAGTTCGCCGGGATAACGCTCACGACAAACCGAACGCGGTGCGTACGCCCTTTATCCGGGACTGCGATAAAATACTTAACTGCCCTTTTTATAATCGCTACGCCGATAAAACGCAGGTGTTCTCGTTTTATAAGAATGACGATATATCGAGGCGAGGGCTTCATGTACAGTTGGTTTCCCGCATTGCGAGAACTATCGGCAAGGCGTTAGGTCTTAACCTCGAACTGATAGAGGCAATCGCTCTCGGTCACGATATAGGGCATACGCCCTTCGGCCACGCAGGTGAGAGCTTTCTCGATGAAATCTACTTTGAGCACACAGGCAGGCATTTCGCTCATAATATACACTCAGTGAGGGTGCTCGATAAGATATTTCCGTATAACATCACCCTGCAAACGCTAAACGGCATTGCCGCTCACGACGGCGAGATTGAATTATCGGAATACAGACCAAAGTCGCTTGACAGTTTTGCCGAGTTTCACCGCCAAATCGAGAGTTGTTACATAGATAAAGGCAACATCAAAAATTTAGTTCCTTGCACGCTTGAGGGTTGCGTTGTTCGTATTTCGGATATTATCGCATACCTCGGCAAAGACCGGCAGGATGCCGAGCGTGCAAATCTGCTTAATGACACCGATTATGACAGCGGTGCAATCGGTGTTATCAATGCCGAAATTATAAATAATCTTGTTGTAAATATCATCGAGAACAGTTACGGTAAGCCGTATATAAAAATGGATGAAAAGCACTTTGCAGCACTAAAAAAAGCAAAATCAGATAATTACGAACTTATCTATAAAAACAAATTGGTTGCCGAAATGCTCACTACCACCGTAAAGCCGATGATGAAAGCAGTATATGAAAAAATGCTTGACGACCTGAAAGGCAAAAGCTATGGTTCGGTAATTTATAAGCACCATATAAACTATGTAAATAAAGCACATTACAGCAGAATTACACCGTATGAAAGCGAAGAGCCAAATCAAATCGTAGTCGATTACATCGCCAGCATGACCGACGACTATTTCGTGGAACTTTACAATCATCTTTTTCCGGAAAGCGATTTAAAAATCGCGTATAAGGGGTATTTTGATTAGGTTTTTTACTACACTTACAATCATAACTAACAGTGAGGTTTTTGAATGAATGAGCTAAAAAGTGTAAAAGAACTTAAAGAAAAGTTAATGTCAATGTATAGCGAGAAATACTATTGTTGTAGAGATGGAAAATGCAAATATTTTGACGAATGCAAAAATGACATTGTTGAGCCGTGCAAGTATTTTTCTGATAAGGTAAGAATAGGTCATAATTATGGTAGAGATATTGCTATCCCAAAAATAATGTTTGTAGGTTTAGAAGCAAAACACCCAGACTACGAAAATCAAGTCGTTGAGGGAATTATGGACATATATCAAAAAGCTACTAATTCTCACTTCAGAGGATTAAGATATGTTTTATCTTACCTACTTGCACCATTTTTTGAAGAAGAAGCACCAAAAAACACTAAAATTGACAAAAGATTCGATGATGAAAGAATAAATGTTTTAACTAGATTTGCCCTTTCAAATATCTACAAATGTGCTTTTGGTAACTATAATCAATATCGAAATCTACCGCATTCACATTCTATGAAAAAGTATTGCCAAAGGATATTATTTGATGAGATAGATATTTTAGAGCCTGATATTGTGGTAGCACAAATTGTTGAAAACAAACCGGATTTATTTTGGAAAAACATATTAGATAAATATTCAGACGAAAAAGAAAATCTAATTTGCGGAGATGGTAAGAATAATAATACTTCCGTTTATAAAATGAGACACAAAAATGGGAAACCGTTTCTGTTTGTTTGGAGTTATCATGGTGCTTGGATACCTTTTGCATCGCAAAAATATCTTGCAGTATTAAATAAGGTACTTGATGCAACATTAGAAAACTATACAAGTCGTCAAGAGTAACAAAGAATTAGTATAACTAAACTGTAATGCGACAGTGATCTTATTGACCGCTGTCGCTTCTTCTGTTTTCTGCTCGTATCTTACCGCTACTCGTGTCCCCTTTTCGGTGCACCGAAAATTGTATAATACGGTCGTAAAAGAAAGAAAACGGGAGGACAACAGAATGAAATTTTATAAAGCAACCGCTGTTTTAACGGATGAAAAATGGGTTGAACAGAATAATGACCGCCGTATCGAGCGTGAAAACGCAAGAAAGATTTCCGTCAAAAGCGAAGACTACAATCAAAAAAGAAAAGATTACGGTTATACATTTGTCGTGGATTTTGAACATGAACAAATTATATGCGGTATGATCGTTTCGGATCGCAACGATCCCGAAAAAAGTATCCGTTCTTTTTTAAAAGCAATCGGGATGAATGTAAGAGATTTAGAGTTTAATGAGATCACATTTTCATATTTCGCAAGTATGCTTTCCCGTGCCGAAGCCGGCGATTATATAGATGACGAAGCGGAAATATTAGAGCAGTTTGATCTTGACCGGCTACGCAATTCTTATAAACTGGAATACGGAGAAAACCTTTTGCCTGCCGTAACCGAAAAGGACGATTTATATCGGACGGCAAAACAACTGCTGGCAACCGAAACCTTATTGCCGGAACTTGACCGAATTTATTCCGGAAAATCAAAATCGGCGGCAGCGGGACATCCTGTTCACTATTTTGTTGAAACTGCCGACAGGGATACAAGAAAATCCTTATACCGCACACTGCTTCAGGCACTTTACGATTGCAAAAGAGTAGGCAGCAGACGGTACTGCTTTATGGATTTCAGACCCGGACAGCGTTTCTCTCATACCGCATACGATTTTCTGTATAAAAGTTGTAAGGACGGCGTTGTAGTTGTGCGTTATCTCGCCGGCGAAGATAACGAAGAAGACGAATTTGCCACCGCCGAAACCGAAACGATTTCCATAATTTGCGAAACTATGATGAAGTACCGCAACAGGGTGCTGACCGTTTTCTGCCTGCCTCGGGTATGCGAAAAGACGAAAAAACTGTTCTTTGAAAATCTCGGCTCGGTAAGTATGGTGGAAATTAAGGAGGATCTCGCTAATTCTGAAAAATCCGCCAAATATCTGCAAATGCTTTGCAAACAGAGGCGTATACGCCCCGATAAAAAATTGTTTTCAGGGTTGGAAAGCGAAAAAATGTATCTGCCCGAAGAATTGCGGAATATATTTGAAGAATGGTACAACAACAAGATGAAAACCGTGATTTTCCCGCAATATCGCGATATATCCGGCTGTCGTAAGGAAGCATTAAAGGAAAAGGCGCACGGCAACGCCTACAACGATTTACAGGATATGATAGGTCTTGAAAACGCCAAAGAAGTAATAGTTAAGGCACTCGATTACTACAAACTCCAAAGGCTTTATAAGGATAAAGGAATAAAACAGGACAGACCTGCTATGCACATGGTCTTTACCGGCAACCCCGGCACCGCCAAAACAACGGTAGCGAGGCTTTTTGCCCGCATTATGAAAGAAAACGGACTGCTTTCAAAAGGGCATTTGGTAGAGGTCGGGCGAAGCGATCTTGTTGGCAAATATGTCGGTTGGACGGCACAAATCGTGAAAGATAAGTTCAAAAAAGCCATGGGCGGAGTGCTTTTTATAGACGAGGCGTATTCTCTTGTTGAAAACCGAAACGGTTTATACGGTGATGAAGCAATCAACACCATAGTGCAGGAAATGGAAAACCGCCGTGA
>DFHZ01000002.1 GCA_002371985.1 Ruminococcaceae bacterium UBA3710
TTCATAGTTTTTAACCGATGACGGTATACAAACTGCATCAACGAAAATATTTGTGCCTTCTTCGGGATAATAGAATTTTAAATCGGGATTTGTGTCAAGCATTGTCAGGTAATCACCGGCATAATACGGACCGATTCCTGCTTCACCGGTTTCCATTTTGCCGTAAATCTCATCCATAACATAAGATTGAAGAACGCTTTTGCCTTTTTTAAGGAGTTCACAAGCCTCAAACCATTCTGATTTTTTAGTTGAATTAAGGCTGTACCCGAGTATCATTTGGGCGGTCATAAATCCGTCCCTCGGATTACTGAAATTCAGCGACATACCCTTATATTTTTCATCCCAGAGAGATTTCCAACTGTGCTTTGGCTCACCGATAATAGTCGGATTATATATAACACCCACCATACCGACATTATAAGCAACCGAATACTCATTGTTTACATCGTAAAATAAACCTTTATATTGGTCTTCGATTAAATCAAAATTAGTAATTTTACTTATGTCGATTTTTTTGAGCATATTTTCTCTTTTGAGACGCTCAATCATATAGTCGGACGGAATTATAATGTCATAAGAAACTCCACCGCTTTTGAGTTGGGAATACATTGTTTCATTGCTTTCGTAGGTTGAGTAGTTCACCTTGATACCGGTAAGTTTTTCGAACTCTTTATTAACATCAGCAGAACCGTCGCTACCGTCCGAAATATACTCTCCCCAGTTATATACATTAAGTTCAGTACCGGCAAATTCCTTCGTAAACTTTGCTCTTGTTTCAAAATCTATATACTCGTATCCGCAGCTGCAACAAGAAATTAAAATCGACAAAAGAAGAAAAAACAAAATAATCTTTTTCATTATTTTTTCCTCCTTTTTTCATTATCACTCTGGATAACTGTATTATACAAAATAAGTAATGCAAAAACAGAGAAGAATATAATTGTTGAAAGAGCATAAACATCGGGAGTTACTGTCTTTTTAGTCATATTATATATAACGATAGGCAGAGTTTGATAATGACCGCAAGTAAAGTAACTGATTACAAAATCGTCAAGCGAGAGCGTAAATGCCATAATTAAACCGGTAAAAATTCCGGTAGAAATGGACGGAATTACTGCTTTAAAAAATGATTGCAGGGGAGTGCATCCTAAATCAAGAGCAGCCTCTTGCAGGTTTTTGTCTGTTTGTTTAAGTTTAGGTAATACAGATAAAATTACATAAGGCAAATTAAAAGTAATGTGAGCAATCAAAACGGTAAAGAAACCGAGTGATTCATTAAGCCCTAAAAGTTTACCGATAAAAATAAACAAAAGCATAAGCGAAATACCGGTAACAATATCTGCATTCATCATAGGGATATTTGTTACGGTTGTTGCTAACTTTTTAGTAATTTTTCCACGAATTGCGTGAATGCCGACTGCCGCAGCGGTTCCTAATATTGTTGAAATGACTGCTGAAACAACAGCAAGTATAAGAGTGTTTTTTAGGGCACCCAGCATATAATCATTTGTTACAATACTTTTATACCAATCAAACGAAAAACCGCTGAAAACCCAAACACTGCTACCTGAGTTAAACGAAAAGAAAATCATTACAGCAACAGGAGCATACAAAAAGAAAATAATCAAAGCAACATAAATTTTTGATAATACTTTCATATTATTATATCCTCCTCATCCGAAGAGAATTTATTCATTATGGCAAGACAGAGAAGTATCATTACCATAAGAACAAGAGATAAAGCCGAAGCAATATTATAAAAATCGGGACCGGCATTGAATAAATACTCGATTGCATCACCGATTAGTAAGTTTTTATTTCCGCCTAATTTTTGTGAAATATAAAATGTGCTGACACTTGGTACAAAGACCATTGTAATGCCTGAAATAACACCTGGAAGAGAAAGCGGTAATATAACATTTTTAAGTCTTGAAAAACCGTTTGCACCAAGATCAGATGCTGCTTCAAGCAATGAATTATCGATTTTAGACATAACGGAATAAATCGGCAAAATCATATAAGGAATAAAATCATAAACCATACCTAAAATTACCGCACCGGGTGTGTTAATAAGTTGGAGAGGTTTAAGTCCGATTGAGGTTAAAAAAGTATTGATAATTCCTTTATTTGCAAGTATCGTAATCCAAGAATAAGTCCTTATAAGAAAATTCATCCACATAGGAAGCATAACTATAAGTAAAATCATTCTTTGAGAACTGATTTTCATTTTTGTCATACAATAAGACATCGGATAGGCAATTACCAATGTAATTATTGTAGCGATTATTGCATAAATGATTGAGATTAGGAAAGCCTTGCGATATTTTGCAATGCCGTAAATGTTTTCTAATGTAAAAACTCCCGCATCGTTTGTCAGGGCAAAATAAAACATTATAAGTAACGGTACAACTATAAACAAAGCCGCCCAGACATAGTAGGGAGCAGCAATCAAGCGACTGCCAAAACCTTTCTTATTCATATTATTCCTCCACCGTTACATCAGAAATATGGTCCATTTCTTCGCTGAAGGAACTATAATCGCCGTAAAGACCTGAATATTCGGATTTTTTCATAATATGAATAGCATCGGGCTCGATAAACAGTCCGACATTATCACCGACTTTATGCTCGTCTGTAGTTTGAATCATCCACTTAAATCCGCCGATATCAACGATTATTTCATAGTGAACTCCAAGGAAATCAACCAAAGTAACTACACCTTTAAGCATACCTTTTTCCGGATCTACAATATCAACATCTTCAGGTCTTACAACAACATCAACATTTTCGTTTTTCTCAAAACCTTTGTCTAAACATTTGAAAGTATTTCCCGAAAAATCAACCAAATAATCGTCTTTCATTATTCCGTCTAATATATTTGATTCGCCTATAAAATCAGCAACAAAGGCATTTTTAGGCTCATTATATATATCCTGAGGTGTTCCGACTTGCTGTATTTTACCTTTATCCATTACAACAACACGGTCAGACATAGTAAGTGCTTCTTCCTGGTCGTGAGTTACAAATACAAAAGTAATACCCAGTTGCTTTTGCATCCGCCTGAGTTCCTTTTGCATATCTTTTCTGAGTTTGAGGTCAAGAGCAGCAAGTGGCTCATCAAGAAGTAATACTTTTGGTCTGTTTGCAATAGCACGAGCAATAGCAATTCTTTGCTGTTGTCCGCCTGAAAGAGTAGAAATTTTGCGATTTTCAAATCCTTCGAGATTAACAAGTTTAAGCAGTTCGGTAACCTGCTTTGTTATTTCCTTTTCAGGCAACTTTTTAACCCTTAAACCAAACGCAACATTTTCAAAAACATTCAGGTGAGGGAATAGGGCATAACGCTGAAAAATGGTGTTAACCTGCCTTTTATAAGCCGGAACACCATTTAAATCTTTTCCCTCAAAGCGTATTTCGCCACTGTCAGGGTCAAGGAAACCGGCAATAAGTCTTAAAGTGGTTGTTTTTCCGCAACCGGAAGGTCCTAAAAGAGTAATAAACTCTTTATCTTCAATCTTGAGATTAAGACCGTCAAGTACCCTTTCTCCGTCAAATGAAACGAAAACATCTTTTAGTTCTACAATATTATTCATTATCTGCATCCCCCTTTGTCAAACACTAAAGTGCCGACAGTAGTAAATAATAGGCAAAAGCCTCCCGTTTACCCTGCGCGATACCCCCAAAACGCCCTGATATATGCCCTGACAAAGGGTTTTTCGCAGTCAACACGACTGCGGCATATATTAGCTATTTCGGTTTATTAAATTGCACAGATGCGTGATGTATTAAACATAAGTTATAATACTGCTTAAATATAATGCTAAACCTTTAAAAAGTCAAGAGTTTTTTTATAAAAATCGACATTTTTTAGTGGAAACATTTATTTAAAATGCAATTTACTCTTGTTTTCTTCGTTTTACTCATTTTTACTCATTTTTTGTAAGTTGATTTTTTTATGTATACGGCAGTAAACCATATTAGATTTACTGCCAAAAGTTATTCTTCTTCGTTGTCCTTTTTATTTTCGTTCTTTGCTTTTTCATTGTTTTCATTTTTCTTATTCTTATCATTAAACATAAAATCACCCCACTTTACGCTATTGTTTTTTGCATAAAGTAGGGTAATTATTCATTTTATTCCAAATAAATTTTTGGCATTTTTTGAGGTAAGAGAAAGAATATCTGTATAATCGGTATTTTTTATATCGGCAATTCTCTTTGCAATAAGCGGAATAAAGCCGGAATGATTAAGTTTTCCTCTGTACGGCTCAGGTGCAAGGTAAGGGCAATCTGTTTCTATTAAGAGTTTATCGTCCGGTATCGAAGCGATTACATCAGGAAGTTTTTTTGCGTTTTTAAATGTAACAACACCGCCAACACCTATATACATACCGAGTTTTATAATCTCATTTGCCATTTCTACGCTTCCTGAAAAGCAGTGTACAACGCCTTTAGGTCTGTATTTTTTTAGTATCTCCAATGTATCTGAATGTGCTTCTCTATCATGAACAATCACAGGCAAATCAAGTTTATTTGCAAGAATGATTTGGTTTTCAAATATTTCAATTTGCTTAGATTTGTTATCGGCAGTGTAATAATAGTCAAGCCCGATTTCTCCGATAGCAACACATTTTTTATGCTTTGATAGTTTTTCAATATAGGATATAGGAGTATTACTGTCAATGTTTTCAGGGTGAATTCCTACGGCAGCATAAATATAATCGTATTTTTCGGCTATTTTAAGTGAATTTTCCGAAGAATGCCCGTCAACGCTGCAAGTAATTGCGTATTCTACACCGTTGTCTTTTAAAGCAACAAGCAAATCGTCTCTTATGTCGTCAAATTTCTCATCGTCATAATGAGCGTGAGAATCAAAAATCAGCGGTTTATCAAGTTTAATATCTTCGGGATAAAACATTATCTTACCTTTGAACCTTCGGGAATACCGTCTGCAAATATAACACGAACATCGTCGTTACCGCAATCGGCGGCTAAAATCATTCCATTAGACTCGACTCCGCAAAGAACAGCCGGTTTAAGATTTGAAACAACAATGACGGTTTTGCCTATAAGGTCTTCCGGTTTATACCATTTTGCTATGCCGGAAGCAACTATTCTTGGAGTATTTGTGCCGTCATTCAGCGTTAATTTCAATAGTTTTTTGGCCTTTTTAATCGGCTCGCAATCAACTATTTTTGCAGTTTTCAACTCTATTTTTGCAAAGTCGTCAATACTGATTTGATTAAGAGTTACAACATTTTGTGCCGGTTCCTTTACAGCGGTTTCTTCTTCGATTTCCTTTAACATTTTTTCGGTATCTATTCTTGCGAAGAGGGGAGTAGGAGCAGTAACAGTATAAGAATCAAGTACACCGAATGACATAGACGAATTATCAGTACAAAGTTGTTTTAATATTGATGCAGAACTGCTTGGCATAATAGGAGTAAACATAACCGCAATATTTCTGATACATTCAAGAAGGTTATATAATACTGCATTAAGTCTTTCCTTATTTGCTTCGTCCTTTGCAAGTAACCAAGGAGCAGTCTCGTCGATATATTTATTACATCTCTTTGCAAGTGTAATGATTTTATCACACGCCTCGGCATTGTGATAAATATTCATAAGTTCGTTATATTTTTTGATAGAATCATTGCAACACTCAATTAAGTCCTTATCAAGTTCATTAAGTTCTGTCGGCTTTGTTACAGTTCCGTCAAAGTATTTATTCGTCATTGCAATAGAGCGGTTGACAAGATTTCCGAGAGTATTTGCAAGGTCAGAATTAAATTTAGTTATAAAACTTTCATAGGTTATAGTACCGTCTTGAGTAAATGGAATTTCGCTGAGTAAGTAATATCTTACCGCATCAGCAGAAAACTTTTTGCTGAGATAATCGGCATAAATAACATTTCCTTTTGATTTAGACATCTTGTCTTCACCGACTAAAACCCACGGATGCCCTAAAACCTGCTTAGGCAGTGGGAGACCTAATGCCATAAGTATAATCGGCCAGTAAATAGTATGGAAACGAACAATATCTTTGCCTATAACATGTAAATCAGCAGGCCAAAGTTTATTAAATTGCTCTGAATTATTCTGGCAATCAAAACCTACGCCTGTTATATAGTTTGATAGTGCGTCTATCCAAACATAAACAACATGGTCGGGGTCAAAATCAACAGGAATACCCCACTTAAAAGTTGAACGGGAAACACACAAATCTGCAAGACCCGGTTTTATAAAATTATTTATCATTTCATTTCGTCTTGATGCCGGTTGAATAAAATCAGGGTTCTCTTCATAAAATTTTTCAAGTCTTTCTTGATATTTGCTTAACTTTAAGAAATATGCTTCTTCCTTTGCATCAATAACTTCTCTGCCACAGTCGGGGCATTTTCCGTCAACTAATTGCGAAGCAGTAAAAAATGATTCGCAGGGAACACAGTATTTTCCGTTATATGTGCCCTTATAAATATCGCCCTGCTCGTATAGTTTTTTAAATATTCTTTGGATTGTTTTTTCGTGGTAATCATCTGTTGTTCTTATAAATTTATCATAACTTGTATCGAGACTATCCCAAACTGCTTTAATTTCAGACGAAACTTTATCGACATATTCCTTTGGTGTAACACCCGAATTTTTGGCATACTCTTCTATTTTCTGACCATGCTCGTCAGAGCCGGTCATTAAAAAGACATCGTAACCCTGCATTTTTTTGTACCTTGCTATCATATCTGCAAGAACAATATCATAGGCGTTGCCTATATGCGGTTTTCTTGAAGTATATGCAATAGCAGTTGTAATATAAAATTTCTTTTTTTCTGACATAAAGGACCTCCGAAATTATGGCTTTTTAAATAGATATACAATCAAAGAAAAAACAGTTGAAATAACTTCAAATAAAAGAACATTTGAAGTTGTCGGGAATGAATCTTTTTGCGAGAATGTTAAATAAACGAAACCTGTAGCAAAAAGAATAGAAATTATTATATATAGAATTGTAAGAAGAGAATTTGATTTTTTTACCAGATTTGCCGAATTTATTATTTTAACAAGCGAAAGATTGTTTCGTTTATACACAGCAGGGGACGGGGCTGATTCAGCAAAAGCAGCCGCTTTATTATACATACTAACACCCGAATTGCTGAGTATTTTTAATGTATCGTCATATATATCAAAATAATCGGCAATCATTTCTTCATTTATATTAGGGTCGTTATTATTAATAAGAAGTGTAACACCAAGAGTTGAAATTTTTCTCAACACTTTCGAGATTGAATAATCTGGAATATACTTAACAACTAATAAAGCACAGGCTTTTTGTACAGTTGCAAGATAGACAGGAAAGTATCCGTTTTTAAGTATTTGTCTATCCACCTCAATATCGGGAACAGATATACCATGCGATTCAAGAAGAGTTCTGTTACCAATAAATAACAATTCATTGTCAACCCAACCCGATAATCCAAGCCTTTCCTCATACTTTACTGTATCAGAATCAGGCAAAATATAGGCGGAATTTGTTTTTGCAATTTTTTTGAAAATAGGTGCTAATGTGCTGTTGACGGCTTCGGTAAGCGATGCAGCCTTTAATATTGTATCGTCAATACTGTTTTCAGAAAGTATTTTCATATCTTTTAAAACGACACTGCCACTTGGGAACAATTCGCTTGAATATACTAAAGCCGCATTTGAGTTTTCAATTTGCATTGCTCCGGCAACTCCCGAAATCATAGCACCGTGAAGTCTTAGTTTTTTATTTGCTGAATATATAGGTAAAATGTTTATCATAAATGCAGTCGGTAAAGAAATAATGAGGGATATTACGGTAAAGCATGAAAGACCGAGTATTATATTTTCAAAATAAACAGAACCGGCTATCGCTAAAACTATTGCTAAAATTGTACCAATTATTTGATAATAATAGAATTTACCGTTTAGTATCATATTATAATCAAAATATTTGTTAAAGTCCTTAATAAAATCCACTTTTCTCGGTGCGGAAATTAACGCATCGCCTTCAATTGAATTTTTTGCCATTGCAAATGTTACAGTCTGGTCATTTATTAAAGTTACAGCATTTTTTGGATTTTTTCCGTATGTAATTTTAAGAGCAATCAATTTTGAAGAATAATAGCAGAAGACCAAAACAGCACGAACAAGCATAGCAAATGAAACTGTTAAAGCAAGATAGTAACTTTCATATATGTAATCTGTGAAACTGCTAAAATAGTGAATGAGTAAAATTGAAATCGCAGAAACTGATGCTAATGCTAATGATACATCAGGTTTCGCAAATTTAGAGAAAAGATTTTTAAAACCGGCAAAGATATCTATGTTAAAAAGCAAATCAAGCGAAAGAATTGAAATTAAAACTACGCTTGAAGTAGCAAAGTCGGTCGTAAACTTTTCAAAAACACTTGGAATAAGAAATATCAGTAATCCTATAAAACATAGTAGGGAAGAGAAGATTTGTAAAAACTTGAATCTCTTTTTCTTTGAATACTTGATAATACTTTCCTTTAAATCTTCAATGTTCTCAATTTCTTTTTCAGGTATGTAATCGTCAAAATCATTAGATTCAAGTTTAGTTTCAATATTGTTTTGAGGAGTATCGTCAGTTTCCTTGCTTATTGCTCCAATGTTTCCGGTAAAACTCGAAAGACTGATTTTCGGCTTTTTCTGATTATCGTCTTTTACGGGAATAAACTTTATGGTTGTGTGCTTTTCCTTAATTACCGTATTGTTAGCATCGAATTTTTGGGAACTGTCAATATCTGATATTTCGGGAAGTTCTGCTGAATTTTCAGTAGAAATATTTTCTTCATCAACATCTGATTTAATTCCAGAGTCATTAACCATATCAATAAACTCTTTTGTTCTTTTGTCGGTAATTTCTTTGTCCGTTTCTTTATTATCTACTTCAAAAACATCGGTTAAATCGTCTGATTGTTCACTCGACCCATTCTTTACGGTATCAGTAATTTCAATATGATATTTTTTTGAAAGACTCTCTATTGCATCTTGGCTTTCATTTTTAAGAATTTCAGCTACACTCTTCAATTCATATAAATGGGTATCTTGCGGAACATAGTCATTGCCGTCTTCGTCCTGCGTAAATACCCTGCATTTTTCAAGTAAACTTTCAGGTTCTTCGGTAGAGACATTGTGTTCTTCGTGAACAGGTTCAGATTTTTCTTCCTCATCAGAAAAATCAACCTTTATAACCTTACTTTGAATCATTTTAAGCGGGTCTGAAACCTCTTTATTATCGTCAAAGTCTATCTTGATAGCACCTGTCTTAAAAAGGTCTGATTCGTCATCAAAGTCGTCAAGTCTATTATTCTTTTCTTCTCTTTCTTTTTCAACATCCGACTTCATTTTTTCAAAGAAATCAGAAATATTGTTATTGTTTTTTGAAAATTTCCCCATATTCTTCACCAATTTAAATATTATCTATGTTTTAGAACTTCGTACATAAGTATTCCGGCAGCAACCGAAGCATTTAGAGAATTGATTTTACCACGCATAGGTAAACTTATAATTTCGTCGCATTTTTTTCTTGTCAAAGTACCTATACCTTTGCCTTCGTTACCGATTATCAATGCTAACGGTACGGAATAATCAAATTTTTTATAATCTTTTCCGTCCATATCTGCACCAAATATCCAAACACCTTCTTTTTTAAGTAAATCAATAGTGTTTGCAATGTTTGTAACTCTGGCAACTTTCATATATTCCAAAGCACCGGCAGAGGTTTTAGCAACGGTAGCATTAAGCGATGCCGAACGCCGTTTTGGAATTATTATTCCGTGAACTCCGCAAGATTCTGCGGTTCTTATTATCGCCCCTAAATTATGAGGATCTTCGATTTCGTCACAAATTATTATAAAAGGCGATTCGTTTCTTGTCTTTGCAAATTCCAAGATTTCCTCAAC